>JBIIZV010000072.1:0-5044 GCA_044346095.1 Candidatus Nanopelagicales bacterium | reverse complement strand
CCCAATTTGTGAGTAGCTCCTCAGCCGCATTCATTGCTGAAGCTGTTGCAAACCAGACATCTGATTCTGAATAAGTTTTTGCAGGTACGTGATCGCGGACGATTTTGTTTAGTGCCTCACTTGCTGCTGGCATCATCGGCGCGTATGTGCGATTGCCAAGCGCAACGATTCCCCAACCGGACCGTGGATGCCAGCGCATGTGCGATCCAAAGCCTGGGTAACCACCACTGTGTGAAACAAAGCGGCCAAGTAACGAATCATCATCAACTAACAAGCCGTAGCCATATGAAGTGGTGATTGATTTGATTTGATCAGTATGCGGGTCAGTAAATGCAGCGGTACGGGCAAGGCGCTGTGGCTCTTGCATCTCTCGGCGACTCCACCTTTGCAGTGGATGTGTCGAAGATTCATTCCAAGCGAATTGAAAACCAGCAACCCATTTCGCCAAGTCTTCAACATTGCTCAGCAACCCACCCATTGCGCTGAATGCCCCGGGAATTGTTAATGGCTCAGGAACAAATCCAGCTGCAAACTCGGCATAGCCTTGCACAAATTTTTCACCAACAACTTCGGACTGGTGGAAAGTTGTCGATGACATATTCAATGGTTGATGAATTGCAGTCTTAACAAAGTCCAAGTAATCCATTCCGCTAGTTACCGAAATGATTCTGCCAAGTAGCGCATAACCAAGATTGGAATATTCAAATCCCATGCGAGGCGCTCTGGTAAACGAAAGCCCCTGACTTACTAGGTCATCAAAAGTTTCAATCTCCAAACTCTCTTGGCGATCACCCCATGGATCATCCGTTGGAAAGCCAGCATTCATAGTTAACAAATCGCGAATCGTAATCACGTGGCCAAAATCTGGAATTCCAATGCTGTCGGTCCAAGGCAAGTAAATAGTGATGTCATCATCAAGGCGGAGTTTGCCAGCATCACGCAACAGCAAAATTGCGGTAGCCGTAAAACTCTTTGTCATTGATGCAATCCGAAACACGCTTGACTGATCTGGACAGGCATTTGTTTCCAGCACAGTTTCACCAAAGCCTTTTGCGTGAACTAGCTTTCCATCCTTGATCAGGCCATATGCAACACCTGGAATCTTTTTGTCTTCTTGGTGATTTGAGAAGTGTTGATCCATCAAGTCAAAGATGTTCTGGTTATCCATGCCTTCAGTTTGCCACTTTGTGGACACCGTATTTGTAAGTAATAATGAAGTTCTGCGATGGCTCAATTCTTCTCGTAGGTTTAATAGGTATTCAGATACTTAAGGAGATGTCGCGTGGCAACAAATGCGTTACAAGAACGCTTTGGCACTCGATTTCGCCGAATCATTACAAACACCGAAGACGGTGTGCCGCCCTGGATGGACGCTGTCGAGTCAGGGGAAACTCGAGGACTCTACCTTCCACACGATGCACCTTGGGTTGTCCATGGCGATGTTGCGACATTAGTTGGCGGTATACGCGCATTGCTTATGCAGGCTTTGCATCCCGGAACCCTTACTGGCGTAGAACAGCACTCACGTTATGAACATGATCCCCTAGGCCGACTAGCTGGAACTACAAAGTGGTTAACCATTGCAACATTTGGATCTGCTGAAGCTCTTGCTAATGAATCTGCTCGGGTTAATCGCATGCACGATCACGTCAAGGGCCAATACACAACTGGCCACGGTGAGACAAAGACATATAAAGCTGCTGATCCAGATCTCCTTGCGTGGGTACACATTGCATTTACCGATTCATTTTTAACAACGCATGAACTTTATGGCGCCGAAGACATTCCAGGTGGTCCCGATGAATATGTTTCACAATGGTCAAAATCAGTTGCACCACTTGGTCTAACAAATGCACCGATGTCACGAGCTGAACTTAAGCGAGAGATCAAGCGCTATAGAGACGAAGGCATTCTGGCCACAAGTGAAACCACCAAACGTGTAGTTGAATTCATTCGCAAGCCACCACTTTCAAAGACTGCATTGCTTGCCTACGATCGAATGTTTGATGGCGCAGTTGCTTCGATCCCACCAGAGTTTCAAGAGATGCTTGGCCTAAAAGGCAAGAGCTTAAAGATCGCTGGGCCAATCACGCGTGGAATCTTAACTTCACTTCGGATGGGTCTAGGTCCAGCTTCACCTATGGAAGAAGCAGCAATCGCTCGCTTGATTCGTATTGGCGAACTTCCGAAAGATTACTTACATTCTTAAGTAAGAAGCGCCGTTGAAATCTAGAACTGCGCCGCTGGCCCAAAGTGAATCTTTGGAAGCCAAGAAATAAATTGCTCGCGCTAATTCATCTGGTTCAGCCACGCGACCAAATGGGCTTTGATTACGAATGTCATCGCCAGTTGGACCATCAAGAAGTTCAGCAGCCATCTCAGTATCAACGAAACCTGGAGCCAAAGTCGTTACACCGATACCTTCAGGGGCAAGCGCTTTCGCGATTGACTGACCAAAGGCAACGATCGCTGCTTTGCTTGCACCGTAGGCCGGGCTAACTGGTTCACCGCGAAATGCTCCGCGAGAACCGACGTTAACAATTCGGGAATCGCCATGACGTGGCATGTGTTGCAGCGCGCACCAGGAGACATTTGCAGCGCCAGTTAAGTTAACGCCTAAGGTATCGGCCCAAGCTTTTTGCCAAACTTCATAAGTTGAAGATTCGATTGGATGATCAAAGAAAACCCCAGCATTGTTAATCAAGATGTCGATGTGACCAAATTCTTTTGCCACGGAATCAACCATTACCTTGATTGCGCCTGCATCGCGCAAATCTGCTTGCGCAGTAATGTGACCAGTTCCGGGCAAAGATGCCAATACTTCGGCAGCAAGATCACCGTTTGAACTGTAGTGAACCGCGATGCGATCACCTTGTTCAGCGAAGTGCTTTGCAATACTGGCGCCAATTCCACGCGAACCACCGGTTACTAATACTGTGCGTTGCTTAGCCATTTCAATACTTCCTAGATCGTTGCGGTATCAATTACGAAGCGGTAGCGAACATCGCTGGCCAGCACTCGCTCGTAGGCTTCATTGATTGCGCTGGCTGGAATGATTTCGATGTCACTAACGATGTTGTGCTTGCCACAGAAATCAAGCATTTCCTGAGTTTCTTTAATACTTCCGATGGCCGAACCGGAAAGGCTTAATTGCCTTCCCATCAGAGCGCTGCCATCAAGTGAATATGGTTTGCCTGGCGCGCCAACTACAACTAGTGAGCCCCATTGGCGAAGCGTTCCGATGTAGCGATGAATTTCAATCTCGGCCGAAACAGTGTTGATAATGATGTCGAAAGTGTTTGCAAGTTTCTTAAGCTCTGCTTTGTCAGAGGTAACCACAAAGTTTGCAGCGCCCATGGCAAGTGCGTCTTCGCGCTTGTTGTCACTATGGCTCATGACCGTAACTTCAGCGCCCATTGCAACCGCGATCTTTACTGCCATGTGACCAAGTCCACCCAGACCCATAACGGCTACTTTTTTGCCAGGTCCAGCATTCCAATGACGAAGTGGTGAGAAAGTTGTGATGCCAGCACACAAAAGTGGCGCAGCACCGGCGCGATCAAGATTTGCTGGAACGTGCAAGGCGTAGTCGGCCTTAACAACAATGTTCTTTGAGTAGCCACCATAGGTAGGAGTAACGCCATCATGTTCCATGCCGTTGTAGGTGTAAGCCGAGTTATCGAGACACCAGTGATCGTTGCCATCTAGGCAGTATTCGCAAGTGCCACAAGAATCTACGAAGCAACCAACTCCTGCAACGTCACCAACTTTGAATTTCTTAACATCTGAACCAACGGCTACAACTGTGCCAACGATTTCGTGACCAGGGACCATTGGGAAAATTGCTTCGCCCCACTCTTCTTTAACCTGATGAATGTCAGAGTGACAGATACCAGCAAATTCAATGTCAATCGAAATGTCAGTTGCGCCAACTTCGCGTCGCTCAAACTCCCACGGTTCAATTTTTCCGTTTGCGACTTGGGCTGCGCAACCTTTTGTTTTTGCCATGTCTACTCCTTGTTATGCCTGAAAGCCTACTGAGTAAAACACATTGTGCAGACTAGAGGTCGACGCCTTCGTGTGCCAAAAGCTTTGCCTTTAGGTCAATGCCAAATCCATAGTTACCAATTGCACCACCAGTTTTTACTACGCGGTGACATGGCACTATCGGTGCAATTAAGTTTGTTGCCATTGCTGTCCCAGCAGCTCGCACCGCCAACGGACGACCAGCTTTTGCAGCAAGGTCTGCATAACTAATTACTTTTCCGCCTTTAACAGTGCGAAGCACCTTCCAAACATCCTGGGTGAATTCCCCACCTGGTTGACGGACTTTCAAAGACTTGAAGGCATCAAGATCGCCATCGACCCAGGACTTTACAACTGATGTCACGCCAGCAAGTTTCGCATCAGATTTAAATTCAACAATGTTTAACTTATGTCCAGACTTTTTCAAGAACTTCGGAATGTCGCTAAAGGCAGCGCCTATGACCACCGGCTCTTTAGTTACATCAACAAAAGTTGCGATCGGTCCCCATGGAGTTTTGATTTCGTAACCCAACACTGAATTCATTGCTACTGTCCTTTGCGCTCGATGAAGTCCCACTTGTTGCCATACTTATCGGCGAACACCACAACCTTGCCGAATTCCTCGTGACGAGGCTCTTCGGTAAATGCAACATTGTGCTTTGCCATGTGGGCATAGTCGCGATCAAAGTTGTCGGTGTACAAGAAAAACATCACGCGACCACCTGATTGATTACCAATCGCGGCTCTCTGTTCTGGCGAAGCAGCTTGGGCAAGTAATAAAGCAGCGCCTTTATTCGCATCCGGTGCCACTACAACCCAGCGCTTCACATCAGACATCTTGGTATCTTCAACCAATGTGAAGCCAAGCGCAGTTGTGTAGTAATCGATCGCGCTGTCGTAGTCATCGACAACGACGGTAATCATTCCAAGGTGTGACATTTAATCCTCGAGCACACTAGCCATGCGAAGCACAGCTTCCTTGATGATTTCTTTACTAGTTGCCAAATTCAATCGCACA
>JBIIZV010000174.1:0-2641 GCA_044346095.1 Candidatus Nanopelagicales bacterium | reverse complement strand
AGAGATAAATCGCAAACGTGTTCCAATCACCGAAGGAATTATGACAAGAGCTGGTGGCGCGATCATGGTGAAAGCCGCGCTTGATCAGCTCGGCAGAGCTGGTGGTGGATCACTGAGATTGCCATTGATCCCTGCAACTGATGATCAAAGGCGTGTACTTAGGGAAGATCTGATTAAGGGTGGCTTCAGTCTGTGACATTTTCACAACTTGAGTTACCAACGCCACCACCACTAACGGATGACGCGTTTCGGGTAGTTGCACTTGGCGGTTTAGGCGACATTGGTCGCAACATGACTGTGCTGGAGTACCGCGGCAAATTATTGATTGTTGACTGTGGGGTTTTATTCCCGGAAGAGACCCAACCTGGTGTCGATTTAATCTTGCCGGATTTTGCATACATCCAGGATCGTCTTGATGACGTAGCGGCTGTGATCCTTACCCATGGACACGAAGATCACATTGGCGCAGTTCCGTATCTACTGCGACATAAGCAGGACATTCCAATCGTCGGTTCACAATTAACTTTGGCTTTTGTTGAAAGCAAGTTGAAGGAACACCGAATCACGGCATACACACACGCCGTGAAAGAAGGAATGACCGAGAAGTTTGGTGAGTTCTCAGTTGAATTCATCGCAGTTAATCATTCGATTCCTGACGCCTTGGCCGTTGCTGTAACGACAGATGCTGGAACAATTTTGATTACGGGCGATTTCAAAATGGATCAGCTTCCACTAGACGGACGCGTCACTGACTTAAATGCGTTTGCACGACTAGGCGACAAGGGCGTCGATCTTTTCTTAGTTGATTCAACTAATGCTGAAGTTCCTGGATTTGTTACCAGCGAAAAAGACATCATCCCGACGCTGCAACAAGTTATTGGGGGAGCATCCGGACGAGTAATTGTTGCCTCATTTGCTTCACACGTTCATCGAGTTCAGCAGATTATCGATGTAGCTGTAAAGAACAATCGAAAGATTGCATTTGTTGGCCGCTCCATGGTGCGAAATATGGCGCTAGCCAGTGACCTGGGCTACTTAACAATTCCAGGCGGAGCCCTTATCTCTAGTGACGAGATGAAAGACATGCCCGATGATCAGACGGTTTTGATTTGTACCGGTTCCCAAGGCGAGCCAATGGCTGCGCTAGCGCGGATCGCTAATCAAGATCACGCTATTTCGGTTGGGCCTGGCGACACCGTGATTCTTGCTTCATCGCTAATTCCTGGTAACGAAAATGCGGTGTATCGAATCATCAACGATCTAACTCGACTAGGTGCGCACGTAGTTCATAAGGGCAATGCATTGGTGCATGTGTCGGGCCACGCGGCAGCCGGCGAACTTTTGTACTGCTACAACATTGTTAAGCCAAAAAATGTCATGCCGATTCACGGTGAATGGCGACATCTCAGAGCTAATGCAGATCTAGCAATCAAGACTGGCGTTCCTGAATCTAGAGTCATGCTGGCTGGTGATGGAATTGTCGTTGATCTAGTTAACGGAAAAGCCAGCATTGTTGGCGCGGTTCCATGTGGCTATGTCTATGTTGAAGGGTCAACAGTCGGCGAAGTATCTGAGTCACTCTTGAAGGATCGGCGTGTACTTGGCGAAGACGGATTCCTATCGATTGTGGCAGCGATTGATTTTTCTGAGCGCAAGGTTATTGCTGGGCCGCAGATACATGCTCGAGGGTTCAGCAAAGAGGAGAGCGTCTTTGAAGAGATCTTGCCAAAGATCAAATCAACCCTTGAAGTTGCATTGGCCGAAGGCGTAACTGACACCCATCAATTAGGGCAAATGGTTCGTCGGGTTGCCGGCAAATGGGTAGGCGAAAAGCACCGACGCCGACCAATGATCGTGCCACTAATAATTTCCAATTAATTCAAGGGCGTAGCTCAAGAAATTCCGACACGCCGTAACTCTTGGTGCCAGTGTTACTGGAGTGTTTCAGATATATTTGTTATATGGCTTCCCCGTCAGCGGCAAAGACTCGTCCGCGCACCTCATCCTCATCCCGCCCACAAGGACGAAATTCCGGATCAGGACGGGCTCCAGTTAAGCCAAGAAAAAGCTCAAAGCCATCTGTGCTTGCTAGTACTTTCCAGGGCCTTCGTAAGTTTGTAACAGCCGTTTGGCTAGGTATCGCTCACGTGATTGGTGCAATCGCTCGAGGTATCGGCAAGAGTGCCAGAGATTTGGATCCAGCGCATCGTCGTGACGGATTAGGGCTTCTTTACTTGTCGCTTGCAATCGTTGTTGCAGCGGTTGTTTGGTTTGATGTTGCCGGATTCGTATCAGGTGTAGTCACAAGTTTGGTTACTGGCGCAGTCGGTATTTTCGATGTGCTTGCTCCAGTTGCATTGCTCGTAGTTGCGGTTCAAACTTTGCGCCACCCAGATGCACCTTCTCAGAAGAAGGGTCGCCTGACAATTGGTTGGACCTTGCTTGCGTTGAGCGTAATGGGCATAGCCCACATCAATCGGGGAAATCCAATTCCATCTTCAGGTGCCACAGCAATGCGCGAGGCTTCTGGCTGGGTTGGCTGGGCTATCACTGCACCTTTTGTCAGTGCCGTTGGAACTATTGTTACCGTATTGCTTCTGCTTGTTGTTGCATTCTTTTCAATCTTGATCATTACCGCTAC
>JBIIZV010000009.1:0-16404 GCA_044346095.1 Candidatus Nanopelagicales bacterium | reverse complement strand
GAAGTTGTTAAGCAAGTTCCCGCGCCAGTAGGCGATGCTGATGCGCCAGCACGTGCACTGATTTTCGATTCGGTCTATGACACTTACCGTGGTGTAGTCACTTACGTTCGTGTAATTGATGGCCGGATCCCAGAACGTGATCGCATCAAAATGATGAGCACTGGCGAAACTCATGAAACTTTAGAAGTAGGCGTTATCTCTCCTGATCCAGTTTCTTCAAAGGCAATTGGTGTTGGCGAAGTGGGCTACTTAATTACTGGCGTGAAAGATGTGCGCCAATCCCGAGTTGGTGACACTGTAACTCTGGCTGCCAGACCAGCAGCTGAATCACTTGGTGGATATCGCGACCCAGTACCAATGGTTTTCTCTGGACTCTACCCATTAGATGGTTCGGACTATCCAGAACTGCGTGAAGCGCTCGACAAATTGAAACTTAATGATGCTGCCTTGGTTTACGAACCAGAGACATCAGTTGCACTTGGCTTTGGATTCCGTTGTGGCTTCCTTGGTCTACTTCACTTAGAAATTGTTCGCGAGCGATTAGAGCGCGAATTCAATCTTGACTTGATTTCAACGGCTCCTAACGTGGTTTATCGAGTTGTCATGGATGACGGCAAAGAAATCATTGTTACGAATCCAAGTGAATTCCCTGGTGGAAAGATCGCAGAAGTTCATGAGCCAATGGTTAGGTCGACAATCCTTACGCCAAGTGAATTCGTGGGTTCCATCATGGAACTATGCCAAACTCGTCGCGGCAACTTGCTTGGTATGGATTACTTGTCTGAAGATCGTGTGGAAATGCGTTACACCCTGCCACTAGCTGAAATCGTGTTCGACTTCTTTGATCAACTCAAGTCAAAGACTCGTGGGTATGCCTCGCTTGACTACGAACCAACCGGAGAGCAAGCAGCCGATCTAGTGAAGGTTGACATTCTGCTTCACGGTGATCCAGTAGATGCTTTCAGCGCTATCGTGCACCGAGATAAGGCATATAACTATGGCGTAGCCATGGCAGCTAAGTTAAAGGATTTGATTCCAAGACAACAATTCGAGGTGCCAATCCAGGCTGCAATCGGTGCTCGCATTATTGCACGCGAAACCATTCGAGCGATCCGTAAAGATGTACTGGCTAAGTGTTACGGTGGCGATATCTCGCGAAAGCGCAAGCTACTTGAGAAGCAAAAAGAAGGTAAGAAGCGCATGAAGATGGTGGGACGAGTAGAGGTGCCACAGGAAGCTTTCATTGCAGCTCTTTCCACCGACGATAATGCCGCAAAAGCAAAGGCTAAGTAATGTCCGAAACAAATAGTTCCGCAAAAGTACTTTCGTTAAATGTGGTTCACGCCGTTATTCCTGATGTCGGTGGCTCGGTTGGCGTAACTTCAATTGATAAGCGCTCAGTTTCCGATTCACGTCAGGTAACGACTGCCGGGGTTGCAGGCGATCAGCGTTCAGACATTCCAAATCACGGCATGCCAGAGCAAGCGGTTTACGCCTACGCTCGGGAAGATTACGAATGGTGGGAAGCCGAACTTGATAAAGAAATCCCTGCCGGAAAATTCGGCGAGAATCTAACGACGGTTGGAATTGACGTCACTAATGCAGTGATTGGTCAGACTTGGCGTATTGGCTCTACATTGCTTCAGGTAACCGGACCACGAATTCCTTGTGGCACATTTGCCCGCTTCATGGAAGAAGACAAATGGGTTAAGCGCTTCATGGATGAAGGCATGCCCGGAACTTACTTCCAGGTCCTCGAAGCTGGCGAGATTACCTCAGGGGATGAGATCAAAATTGAATCCACTCCAGAACACGGCGTAACCGTTAGTGATGTTTATCAACTAGTTTCAGGTGATCGCGATCCAGAGCGGATTGCTCGCGTTTTGAATTGCCCAGAACTGCCAGAAGAAATGCACACTCGAGTTTCGGGTTACAACAAGCACTACAACAAGTAACTAATGCGTACTTTAAGCGCCTACGTTCATATTCCTTTTTGTGCGTCTCGGTGTGGTTATTGTGACTTCAATACTTATACGGCTGCTGAACTTCAACGCGATGGCACATCAATAACGGCTGCGACTTATCCAGATCGGGTAGTCGCTGAAGTTAACTGGCTTCGCAACGACCAAGCATCAGATGATCGCAAGTTAAGCACCGTATTTTTCGGTGGTGGTACACCTACTTTGATTGACTCAAAGGAACTTGTCAGAATTTTGCAATCACTTAAATCGAATTATGGATTCACTGACGATGTTGAAGTTACAACTGAAGCAAATCCTGACTCAGTCACTTTGCAAGATCTAGAAACCCTGCGTGCCGGTGGCTTCACCAGAGTTTCGTTTGGTCATCAAAGCAGCGCCGCAAACGTGCTTGCCCTACTCGAACGCACTCACACACCCGGCAAAACCTGGCAAGCAGTAAGCGATGCCCGAAGTGCTGGCTTTGAACATGTCAGCGTGGATTTGATTTACGGAAGTCCTGGCGAAACTGATTCAGATCTGGCTGAAACTTTAGATCAGGTTTCCGCAGCTGACGTTGACCACGTAAGTGCTTATTCATTAATTGTTGAGCCCGGAACCCGACTTGCAGCTCGAGTTGCTCGAGGTGAAGTTCCCAATCCAAGTGATGATGTTGCTGCTCACCGTTATGAATTGATTGACTCAAAACTTCAAAGCATTGGCATGACTTGGTATGAAGTAAGTAACTGGGCTAAGCCAGGTGGCGAATGTCGCCACAACATTGCCTACTGGCGCAACCAAGACTGGCTGGGAATCGGCCCCGGAGCTCATGCCCACTCGTCTGGAACTAGGTCATGGAACCTAAAGCATCCAGCAGCCTGGGCAACAAAAGTAGATGACAGCGTTTCCGCGATCGCGGAAAGTGAAGTTTTGGAACCATCGGACATCAGGCACGAAGAGATCATGCTCGGTCTGCGCTTACGAGAAGGTCTGCCGCTTTCTTCGCTAGAAGATTCCGGTTATGTCCAAGCCAAGCTGGCAGTTTCCGAAGGATTGTTAGATCCGCAAGAGTTTGCCAATGGCAAAGCAGTCCTTACATTTCAAGGTCGCTTGTTAGCCGATGGCTTAGTCGCGCGCTTGTGGGCCTAACCAAGGTTAGACTGGCACTCGATACCTGTGAGTGCTAGGAGTTGCGATGGAAGACCGTAAATTAGCGGTTTTGCGAGCCATCGTTGAGGACTATGTCCAAACTCATGAGCCAGTGGGATCAAAGGCGCTGGTTGATCGCCATTCGCTTGGCGTTTCTTCAGCAACAATTCGAAATGACATGTCAGCCCTTGAAGAAGAGGGCTACATCAGTGCGCCCCACACCAGCGCTGGTCGCATCCCAACCGACAAGGGATATCGACTTTTTGTTGACAAACTCAATTCAATTAAGCCAATGTCACAGCCAGAGCGCAAAGCAATTCAAACTTTCCTAGATCAAGCTGTTGATCTAGATGACGTTATGAATCGAACCGTTCGTTTGCTTTCCCAACTTACTAAGCAAGTTGCCTTAGTGCAGTATCCATCTCTTGGGCGCAGTTCAGTTCGACACATTGAATTAGTGAGTTCTGGTGGCAATAAGTTGCTACTGATTCTGATCGCTGACACTGGAAGAATTGAACAGCGCACTGTGGACATAATGAACAAAGTTTCAGATGAGTTCTTGCATGACCTACGTACTCGACTAAATGTTGCTCTCGATGGTCAGCTGTTTACAGATGTGCCTGATCGATTAGTTGGGCTTGCAGATCACTTTAATGCGGAGCTTAAGCCAGCAGTTAACACTGTCGTTGCAACAATTCTTGATGCAGTTGTTTCGCAAAACGAAGAACGTGTAGTTGTTGGCGGCACATCTAACCTGGCTCGGGTTGGCGAAGACTTCACAACCGCAGTTGGACCAGTCCTAGAAGCACTTGAAGAGCATGTAGTTCTGCTGAGATTGTTCGGTGAAGCCGCAGCACCTGATTCTCTAACCGTTCGCATTGGACACGAGAATCCGGTTGAAGAATTGCAGCGCGCATCTGTTGTAACAGTTGGCTATGGATCTGGCGAGCAAGCACTTGCAACCATGGGAATCCTAGGACCAACACGAATGGATTATGCGGGCTCAATGGGCGCAGTACGTGCAGTTGCCAAGTATGTTGGCCAGATTTTGAAGGATCAGTAGAAATGACTGACTATTACAAAGTCTTAGGTGTTTCGCGCGAAGCAACCCCAGAAGAGATTAAGCGGGCTTATCGCAAACTAGCCAGAGAGTTGCACCCAGACGTAAATCCGGGCGCAGAAGCTGGAGAACGCTTCAAAGATGTAACTTCGGCATACGAAGTTTTGTCTGATCCGCAAAAGCGCGAAATGTTTGACCTTGGTGGCGATCCGTTCTCTTCTGGTGGCGGCTTTAATTCAGCAGCTGGTTTTGGTTTCGGTGACATCGTTGATGCATTCTTTGGTGGCGGGGGACAGCGTGGTCCTAGATCTCGTAAACGTCGTGGCCAAGATGCGTTAATCCGACTTCAAGTAACACTGGATGAAGCTGCGTTTGGATCAACCAGAGAGTTTGCAGTTGATACTGCGGTTACGTGTAACTCATGTGAAGGCGAAGGAACTTCGTCAGGGTCCAGCATTGTTAATTGCACGATGTGTGCAGGTCGCGGCGAAGTTCAATCAGTTCAAAAGTCATTCTTGGGTCAAGTTATGACTTCGCGACAGTGTCCACAATGCCAAGGCTTTGGCTCGCTTAATCCACATCCTTGTGCCGAGTGCGCCGGTGATGGCCGAGTCCGAACTCGCAGCACCCTGTCAGTCCAAATTCCACCAGGTGTCGAAGGTGGCACTCGAATTCAAATGACTGGTCAAGGCGAAGTTGGACCTGGTGGCGGACCTGCTGGAGATCTTTACGTTGAACTAATCGAATTGCCACACCCAGTTTTCCAGCGCAACGGTGATCAGTTGCATGCAACTATGTCGCTACCTATGACAGCGGCCGCTCTTGGCGCAACCATGGATCTTGAAACCTTAGATGGCACTGCGCCAATTCACGTTAAGCCTGGAACTCAATCTGGATCAACCGTTACGTTACGTGGTCAAGGTATGCCACGACTGCGCAGTTCTGGTCGCGGTGACTTAGTGGTCCATCTAGAAATACTTACGCCAAGTGGCTTGGACAAGGCGCAAGAAGATTTGATCAGACAACTAGCAAGTTTGCGCGGCGAGGAAACCCCTTCAGCACAATTGCACGAACAATCATCAAGTTTGTTTGGAAAACTTAAGGATGCGTTTACAGCCCGATGACTGCTGCAGAATTTCTAGTTAATCCTGGCGAGATCTCGAAAGAGACCAAAGCTTTCACCCTTGATGGCGATGAAGGTCGGCATGCTGCAACCGTAAAGCGCATGCGCGAAGGCGAAGTAATTCATTTGTGCGATGGGCAGGGATCCAGAGCAATTGCCACCGTAGTAAAGGTTCACAAGCACAGCCTGGATCTAACAATTGATCAATTTACTTTTGAAGAAGCGCCAGAACCACGATTTGTAGTTGTGCAAGCACTTGCAAAAGGTGAACGCGCAGAGTTGGCTGTTGAAATGCTTACCGAAGTTGGCGCCGATGCGATCATTCCGTGGCGCGCTGAGCATTCGATTGGCAAGTGGGATTCAGTAGATAAAGGTTTAGAAAAATGGCGTCGCACTTCAAGGGAATCTGCCAAGCAATCCCGACGTGCCTGGATTCCAGAAATTTCTAAACTGAAGTCAACTGCGGAAGTATGCGAACTAATGTCACAGGCCCAAAGCGTTTTTGTCTTGCATGAAAGTGCCGACCAAGCTTTAGCTGCTTGCGCGATTAGAGAGCAAGGAACCATCATGATCGTGGTTGGTCCAGAAGGTGGCATCTCACCTGACGAACTTGCTGCTTTCTCAGCCGCTGGAGCGCGCGTAGTTCACATGGGTGCAAGCGTTATGCGCACCTCTACTGCAGGCGCAATCGCAGTCGGCGGATTACTAATGCGCAGCCAGCGTTGGTCATAGGTATTTGGAAACTGTGAGTAGGTAGTTATGAGTACTGTTGCAGATTGCTTGTTTTGCAAGATTTCATCCGGTGCGATTCCAGCAGACGTTGTTTTGGAATCTGATACGGCAATTGCATTTCGTGACATTGATCCAAAAGCCCCGAGTCACGTACTGGTTATTCCAAAGAGTCATTACACCGATGTAACGGAACTGATGTCGAGTAACGCACCTTTGGCTAGTGAACTATTGACTTTGGCAACGAAAGTGGCAGAACAAGAGGGTCTAGCCAAGGGTTATCGAATTGTGACGAATAACGGCGAAGATGCTGGTCAGTCTGTTGCACATGTGCATTTCCACGTTCTAGGCGGCCGTAGCCTCTCTTGGCCTCCGGGATAGCCGACTCAGGTCTCTTCTTTCTGCCATAGAATTAGGTCAAATGACAGTTTCTGCCTCGCCATCCCACACAGTTGTGATCGTGCCGACTTCCACACCAATGGTTTCGGTTACTGGTGCTCGGGATGAGCTAATTCGAGTAATTGAGAAGTCCTTCGCTGACTCCGTCATTCTGGTGCGTGGCAATGAAATAACTATTGATGGCCCAAAGTCAAGTGTTGATTTAATCGAGACCTTGATTTCGGAAATGCTAGTAATGCTGCGTACCGGACAGGGTCTGACGCCCGAATCTGTAGAGCGTTCAATTTCAATGCTTCGCTCAGATGTTCGCCCAGCAGATGTGTTAACCGCAAACATTCTTTCGAGTCGCGGTCGGACAATTAGAGCGAAAACTCTTAATCAAAAACGTTATGTTGACGCGATTGATGAAAACACAATCGTTTTCGGAATCGGTCCAGCCGGAACTGGAAAAACCTATCTTGCAGTGGCCAAGGCAGTTCAAGCGCTTCAAAGCAAACAGGTCACTCGCATCATTCTGACCAGACCAGCGGTTGAAGCAGGCGAGCGCCTAGGTTTTCTACCCGGAACTTTGAGCGAGAAAATCGATCCTTATCTTCGTCCGCTTTACGATGCGCTACATGACATGGTTGATCCAGACTCTATTCCGCGCTTAATGACTAGTGGCACGATTGAAGTCGCTCCTTTGGCATACATGCGTGGTCGTACTTTGAATGATGCATTCATTATTTTGGACGAAGCCCAGAACACTTCTGCCGAACAGATGAAGATGTTTTTGACCAGACTTGGATTTGGATCCACCATGGTTATCACTGGCGATGTAACTCAAATTGATTTACCTACTGGTACAGCAAGTGGTTTGCGAGTAGTTCGCGATATCTTGACCGATGTCGATGATGTAGCTTTTTGCGAACTCACCTCAACTGACGTGGTCCGACACAAATTGGTGGGCCAGATTGTTGATGCTTACGGTCGATATGATGAAAAGCGTGCTTCCCAAGAGCAGCGCACAGATCGTAGGAACTCTTAAACATGTCCATTGACGTCAATAATGAATCTGACTTTGAAGTTAACGAACTAGAAATTTCTTCACAGGCTCAGTTCGTACTTCGTAGCCTGCATATCAATCCAGCAGCGGAACTATCCGTGCTATTGGTAGATGAAGTTGCCATGGCTACCTTGCATGAAAAGTTCATGGATGAGCCAGGTCCAACAGATGTTTTGAGTTTTCCGATGGATGAACTTCGCGCCGGAACTCCAGATCGAGTAAGCGAAGAAGGAGTTCTTGGAGACGTTGTGCTCTGTCCTGCAGTTGCTGCCCGACAAGGCGAACAAGCCGGCCACAGCATGGAAGTTGAATTACGACTTTTATTGACGCATGGAATATTGCATCTGCTTGGTCATGATCACGCTGAACCGGAAGAACACAAAGTTATGTTTGGATTGCAAGCGCAGTTGCTTGCACAGTGGGAAGGTGAGCGAAACGCTCGTGGCCTAGCTTGAGTCAAAATACGCTCCTCTTAATCTTGGCCTCATTCATGGTTGTGTTTGCGGCAGTATTCGTGGCCACCGAAACCGCCTTGGCCCGCGTAAGTAAAGCAACGATTGATCAACTTCGCAAGGATGGCAGCAAATCAGCTGGTCGCCTGAGCAAGCTGCTGGATGATCGCGCTAAGTATGTGAACTCACTTATGTTCGCCCACTTGACGCTTTCAACAATTGCAATTGTTTTAGTTACTACGGTGTCTCTGGATGTTTTTGTCGACAACAATTTGGCTCTAGTAACTTCATCAGCAGTCATGGTTTTGGTTGGCTACATCGTGCTTGGTGTGGCCCCACAAACTTTGGGTCGCCAAAAGGCAGATAAAATTGCGCTTGCAACAGTTCGCCTGGCGCGAATGATTGCGGTGATCTTTGGGCCACTTTCCCGAATCTTTATCTTGGTTGGAAATGCAATCACCCCAGGTCAAGGCTTCCGAGAGGGCCCATTCTCTACACAAGCGGAATTGCGCGAGCTCGTGGATATGGCTGGCGCAGACTCTGTTATCGAAGATGACGAGCGTCAGATGATCCACTCAGTCTTCGAACTTGGTGACACTATTGCCCGTGAAGTAATGGTTCCACGCACCGAGATGGTGTGGATTGAAACCCATAAGACACTGCGTCAGGCAATGTCACTTGGACTGCGCTCTGGCTACTCCCGGATTCCTGTCGTGGGAGAGGGAATAGATGACATCGTTGGCGTTGTTTATGTAAAAGACATTGCGCGTCGCGTATTTGAACATCAAGAGTCGCAAACTACTGAGCGAGTCTCAGACCTGATGCGCCCGGCTTTCATGGTTCCCGATAGTCGTAGCGTTGATGAGTTGCTGCGCGATATGCAAAGCGCTCGAACTCACTTAGCTGTGTTGGTAGATGAGTACGGTGGCACAGCGGGACTTGTGACAATTGAAGATGTCTTGGAAGAGATCGTGGGCGAAATTGCAGATGAACACGATGTGCTGGGTCCGGACATTGAAGAATTAGCCAATGGCGAATACCGAGTTAGCTCGAGACTGCACATTGATGACTTGGCCGAACTCTTGGAGATCGAAATCCCAGATGAAGGCGTAGATACCGTTGGTGGCCTAATGGCTAAGCGGCTAGGAATTGTTCCAATTCCAGGTGCAACTGTTGACATCGATAACTGGACACTAACAGCCGAATCAACAGCAGGTCGTCGCCATCGAATCGATACCGTAGTGATTTCTCGGGATACCTTTGTTGCGGACGCAGAAGAAGAATCAAATGAGTAATTGGGTGCCGGAAGACGACAAGCTGGCAGTGCTTGCCAAGGGCGCTCGTTCGAGAGTTCAGGCAAAAACTGGTGCAGCATTACGTGATGAAACCGGTAGAACTTATTCCAGTGCCGAAATTTCTGTCGGGTCACTTCAGTTATCTGCAGTTGAAATGGTTGTGGCACAAGCAGTTGCTTCTGGTTCAAACGGAGTTGAGTCTGTAGTTGTTTCGCCAAATGATGAATTCAAGATTTCTGAATCGGACCTTGAACTAGTGCGGACATTTGCTGGTGCAGGAATTCCTCTTCATGTCACAGATGAAGCCGGCAGTCCAATTGACACTCGATTAACGTGACCGGTTCAAACTTAGGTTCTGTATTAAGCACTTCGTCGACATTGACTCTGGCTGAACCAGTACTGGCTACTTTGATGGGCGTTTTCATATTGGGTGAAGCCATGAATCTTCGCGGTTGGATTGGCTGCGCCGTAATTATTGGAGCGCTAGCTTTACTGGGTATCGTTGAATCACGAACACCAACTAAATCAAACTTGGAGACTTCAAATGCGTAGTGGCTTTACTTGCATAGTTGGTCGTCCAAATGTCGGTAAGTCGACTTTGACTAACGCGTTAGTAGGACAAAAGGTTGCGATTACCTCAGATCGTCCGCAAACCACTCGTCACACAATCCGGGGCATAGTAACTAAGCCTGAAGGTCAATTAATACTGATCGATACTCCTGGCGTTCATAAACCAAAAACTTTGCTTGGTGAAAGACTCAACGCTCTAGTTGCAGATACTTGGTCTGAAGTTGATGTCGTAGTTATGTGCTTCCCAGCAAATGAAGCAATTGGTCCTGGTGACAGATTTATAGCTGAACAGATTTCTGCGATCCCACGAGTTAAAAAGGTAGCTGTTGTTACCAAAATTGATACCACTGACAAACAAGCAGTCGGCGAGCAGTTACTTGCCGTGCAAAAACTTGGGCAAGAGCTGGGTATCGATTGGGCGGAATTGGTTCCGGTTTCTGCCGTTGCAGATAATCAAGTAGACCTGCTAAGTGATCTGCTTATGGGCATGCTGCCAGAAGGCCAGATCCTTTACCCTGATGGCGAACTAACTGACGAGCCAGAACTAATCATGATCGCTGAATTGATTCGGGAATCTGCGCTTGAGGGAGTTCATGACGAGCTACCACATTCAATTGCAGTCGTGATAGACGAAATGGCAATGCGCGCCGATCGACCTGAAGATAAACCGCTAATGGATATTTATGCCTTAATTTACGTTGAGCGGGAAAGCCAAAAGCACATCGTTATCGGCAAAGGTGGAAGCAGGTTAAAGGAAGTGGGAACCGAGGCACGTATTGCGATCAGCAAAATGCTAGGTGTACCGGTTTATCTCGACATTCGAGTCAAGATTGCTAAGGACTGGCAACGCGATCCGAAACAATTATCAAGACTCGGATTCTGATTTATCCTTCTTGGACTTTTTGCCCTGGGCTTTTTCAATTTCAGCTAGCTCAGGAATAAGTTCGTACCGCTTGCCATAAGTATCAAGTAAAGCAACCATCGCTGCAGCGATTGGAACTGAAACGATCGCACCAACTGCACCAAATAGATTTGCAAAAACGATTACTGAGCCAAATGCCACCGCAGGATGGATATCCATAGTTAATTGACTTAATCTTGGCGAAAGTAGGTAATTCTCAAACTGCTGGTAAACCAAAGCAAAGATGATGATGTAAACCGCACTAATCGGATCACTGAAAGCTGCAAAGAGAACTGGAATCAAAATACCAATGTAAGTACCCACAGTTGGAATAAATTGGCTAGTGATACCAGTGATCAAACCCAAAGGAAGCCAGTAAGGCAATCCAATTGCGGCAAAGAACAACGAGTGAGCCGTTGCGGAAGCAAGAGCCATTAACAGTTTAGAGATTACAAAGCCACCAGTTTTCTTAACCGTGATGTCCCATGTTGTAACCAAAACTTTTTGAGCAGATGGACTCATCATTGAGCCGATGGTGCGACGAAGTCTTGGTGCATCCGCAGCTAAGTAAAATGAGAACAAAAGTAGAGTTAGTACCTGAAACAAGCCACCGACGATTGCAGTAATGATTCCAACAAATCCGCCTGCAAAATTCCCAGCCCAACCGGCAACTTGGGCAGGTTGAATGTTTAATTCTTTGATAAGAGTGTCTGGGTTTACGTCTTGATTAAAGGTCGCACTAACCCATTCAGTAAATTTTGTAACTAAAGATGGCAGATCTGAAATCAAAGACGATGCTTGCGAAAAGAGCACACCACCAAAAAGTGCCACAAAAGCGCTGGCTAACAGAGTTAGACCAAGCATCACAACGCCGGTAGCAGCACCTCGCTTCCAACCTCGCTTTGCAAGTGCTGAGACAGCAGGTTCCATTGCAATCGCAAACAGCAATGCAAGCATTAAGAGCAGAATAAATTTGACGTTTTGCTGGAAAATCCACAAACCCAGCAGCGCAGCAGCAGTGAAGAGAATTAATGTTCGAAAGACCCACTTGATGGAAGGCTTATCGAAACCGGTAATTGTTACTGATGCTTTGGGCGAAAGATCCATGAAACGAGGTTACCCGATAGCCGCATTGCCACATGGCATGACACCATGTACCTATGCCCAGTTACCGTGCCGAAGCAATCGTTTTGCGCACACATAAGTTGGGTGAAGCAGATCGAATTATCACTTTACTTACGCGCGAACGAGGTAAAGTGCGAGCTGTTGCAAAAGGGGTACGCCGAACCAAGAGTAAATTTGGCGCTCGACTCGAGCCATTTAGTCGTGTGGATCTGCTGGTGTACGAGGGGAAAACCCTGGATATCATCACGCAAGCTGAATCCTTGAATGCCTACGGTCAAGACCTAGCCTTGGACTACTCGCTCTGGACCGCTGGTCAAACGATGCTTGAGACTGCCGATCGCCTAACGCCAGAGGATTCCATATCTGCCGAATCACAATACTTATTGCTAGTTGGGGCACTTCGAACTTTAGTTACTGGTGAACATGCAGCCAGCTTGGTGCTGGATGCATTCCTGCTTCGATCACTTTCTATGGCTGGCTATTCACCAACATTGAGTGCTTGCGTGATTTGTGGCGTAGCAGGTACTCAACCTTTCTTTCATGTATCAACGGGTGGAGCGTTATGCGTAGAACATCGCGTACCAGGCAGCGTTGCGCCTCGCCCTGAATCATTTGATCTGATGCAGGCACTTTTATCCGGTGATTGGGAAGCGGCCGATGCCTCTGCGCCTAAAGAACGAAACGAAGTTTCTGGACTTGTGGCTGCATATGTACAGTGGCATCTAGAGCGAGGCTTGCGATCATTGCCGTTAGTTGATCGGCAGACAACCTGATTATGAAAGACTTAAACCATGTTGCTTAACCCACCACCGCATTCTTCAGGGGTAAAGCCACCAAAAATTCAGCCCGACTTAATTCCAAATCACATCGCTGTCGTAATGGATGGCAATGGCAGATGGGCCAAGGAGCGTGGACTACCGCGAACTGCGGGTCACGAAGCTGGCGAAGCGAGTTTGATGGACTGTATTTATGGCTCATTGGAACTTGGGGTTAACTGGTTATCGGCTTACGCATTTTCAACTGAAAACTGGCGAAGGTCACCGGAAGAAGTTCGATTCCTAATGAACTTCAATCGCGATGTGATTCGCAGACGTCGTGACGAAATGAATGACATGGGAGTGCGAATTCGTTGGGCTGGCAGGCGGCCAAAGCTTTGGCGATCAGTTATTGAAGAATTAGAAGCTTGCGAAAAGTTAACTGCCAAGAATTCAAAGTTAACAGTGACAATGTGTGTGAACTATGGGGGACGAGCTGAGATTGTTGATGCGGTTTCATCGATTGCGCAGCAAGTTGCCGATGGAAAAATTGATCCCAAGAAAGTCACCGAGAAAACCATTAAGAAGTTTCTAGATGAGCCTGACATGCCAGATGTTGATCTATTTGTTAGGTCTAGTGGCGAGCAGCGCTTAAGTAATTTTTTGCTTTGGCAGAGCGCTTATTCAGAATTTGTATTTTTGCCAACGCTCTGGCCCGACTTTGATCGCCGCCACTTGTGGCATGCCTGTGAAATCTATGCTTCACGCGATCGGCGCTACGGGGGAGCCGCGCCTAATCCGCTTCCCATAGATAAATCACCGACACAAAATTGATTTTTCGACCCGCAGGAAGCTAAACCTGCAATCGCATGCTTGACTTGGGTTATGGGCCAAGCAGATAAACCAAAAAAACCTAATCCAGCGGTTCCAGTGGTTACTCACTCAGCACTTCGCAAGCGCGTAACTGACCTGAGTGCACCAACTTTATTGCGGATTCACGCCCTGCCTAAATTCTTGGTTCCAGGAATGATTGCAGTTCTCATGCTTCTAGGGCTTTTTTCTCCGGCGCCATACTCTGGCATCGCGCTAACCATAGTGTGCGTATTTATTGGCTGGCTGATGTATTTGTCTTGGCCACTGCTTGATTCAAAATCTCGAGTGATTCGATTCTTAGTGTTTTTGATCTTGGTTGCAGCAACTGCAATTAACTACGGCGCTTAGTTTTCATGCTTGGCACGTTCCATACGGTTTGGACCTTTGATGTAACGGATTCGGTCTCCTGGAAACTTGAAGCTAAACAGGCAATGAATGTTTTGCAGGAAAGACCAGGATTCGTATCAGGCAACATTTTTCATAGTGCTGATTCACCAGAACGCTATTTGATAAAGACGGATTGGAACGATGTAGGTTCCTATCGACGTGCGCTTGGTTCTATGGAAGCAAAAATTGGAGTCTGGCCCTTCTTGGCAAATATGCGGGATGAGCCAACCGCTTTTGAATTGCTTATGGATTTCACGCCCGAATCACTAACTGAGTATGAGTCAAGCGTTAATGACTCAGTTTGATTTCGTCAATCGAGCCGATGCAGGCCAAAAAATGCTTGCAACTTTCAAGCCTGAGATTTTGGAGCATGACGTAATTGTTGTCGTTTTGCCAGCTGCAGTTGAAATTGCACTAGCTTTCGCAACTGAGATGACTTTGCCGATGCGGGACTTAAACATCATTCGAACCAGAACCGAAGTTTCCATTCCAAGAATTGGAGATTTGGCTGGTCTGAATGTCGCAGTAATCGATGATGGTGTCGAATCTGGGAGCACAGCTATGGCAATTGGGGCAATGCTTCGAGATGCAGCGGTTAACTCAGCAACTCTAATTGTTCCAGTTTGCCCGAAGTCGGTGGTGCCTTATTTGCTTGCTGTGTACGACACGATACATGCGGTAGTTTCACCGCCGGAGCCAACTCCGCTTGCTTTGTACTACGAAACTAACTAGTTGCCTTTAGAGCAACGAGCGCGGCTTTGCCTTCTTTAGTGATGCTGTACGAGTAAGTGATTTCGCCGAGTGGTTCATCATCAGAACTAATTACGCTTTTTGCGATCCGACCTTCAGTATCAAGCGTGTAAACCGTGACGTACTTTGCTAAGTCAATCGTGTTTGTAATCGTGTATTCGCCAGGAGCGCTGAGAATTACTGAACCCTGATCGTTACCGCCAGCAACCAGCCCATCTAATTCAGCGATAGTGCGTGCGGGCATCATTGAGGTTTCATCCATTTCAAAAACTGAATCAGCATCAACGTCGTAACTTGCGCAAGTTTTAGTACTTGGATCTTGCACCGCAACTTGGACTAACACACCGTCAGTATCAAACCAGAGTTCAGTCAATCCGGATTCAGCAGCACTTTCTTGTGACTTAACTAACGCAGCACGAAATTCTCGCTCTGCATCTGGCTCGATTTCATTCGGACTCACTGTTGGTTCCGCTTCAAGTGTTGGCGCTGCAATGCTGGTTTCCTGAGTGGCTCCCGATTCAGGGGAGTTGTTTGTGCAGCCAGTGGCAAAAGTCACTACTGCCAAAGCAGCAAGGCTTACGCCTACTGGGCGAAAATTTAGGTTGGAAGCGCGCAAAAGGTTCATTGTTCCCATCGTAACTTGAATACCAATAACGTCAGATTCCCTAGATAGAATGGGGTTTCCTGCTTCCGGCAACCAGTCGGACAGCCTTATCGGATGTTGAGTTTCATGGATCGCGTAGACGCTGTAGTAAATCTGTCCAAACGTCGGGGATTTGTTTTCCCAAGTAGCGAAATTTACGGTGGATCTAGATCCGCCTGGGATTACGGACCACTAGGTGTAGAGCTCAAAGAAAACGTTCGTCGCCAATGGTGGAAAGCGGTCGTTCAATCCCGCGAAGATGTTGTCGGTATCGATTCAGCAGTTATTTTGGCGCCCCAAGTTTGGGCAGCATCTGGACACCTTGCAACCTTTACTGATCCACTGACCGAGTGCACTTCATGTCACAAACGCTTCCGCGAAGACCACTTGCTCGAAGAGTTTGAAGAACGCAAGGGTCGCGCACCAGAAGGTGGCTTAGCTGGAGTGCCTTGCCCCAACTGTGGAACTAAGGGCGAATTCACCGAACCAAAAATGTTCAATGGAATGCTCTCAACAAATCTTGGACCAGTAATTGATGAAAACTCATTGCATTACCTACGCCCAGAAACGGCTCAAGGTATTTTCACAAACTATGCAAACGTTGCGGCCTCTTCGCGCAAGAAGCCACCATTTGGAATTGGCCAAACCGGCAAGTCATTCCGTAATGAGATCACACCTGGTAACTTCATTTTCCGAACTCGCGAATTTGAACAAATGGAAATGGAATTCTTCGTTCCACCGGGCACTGACGAGCAATGGCATGAGTATTGGCTAGAAGAGCGTTGGAATTGGTACGTGGATCTCGGTCTATCAACAGACAACTTGCGACGCTTTGAACATCCAAAAGAAAAGCTATCGCATTACTCCAAGCGCACCACCGACATTGAATACCGATTCCAATTCGGTGGCAGTGAGTTCGCCGAACTTGAAGGTATTGCAAACCGCACAGACTTTGATTTGAAGGCCCACATGGAGGCTTCTGGCAAAGACTTGTCTTTCTTTGATCAAGAATCTGGCGAGAAGTATGTGCCATATGTAATTGAGCCAGCAGCCGGACTAACTCGAGCCGTATTGGCATTCATGCTTGAGGCTTATGACGAAGACGAAGCACCTAACACCAAGGGTGGCGTTGATAAACGAGTTGTAATGCGTTTTGATAAGCGCCTTGCTCCAGTAAAGGCAGCAATCTT
>JBIIZV010000071.1:0-5130 GCA_044346095.1 Candidatus Nanopelagicales bacterium | reverse complement strand
TGGCCATTTCTTCGTAACGATCAAGACGGGCGCGACTCTTGGTCTGGCGCGCCTTGGCATTTGAACGAACCCATTCAAGTTCTTCTTGTAGTCGTTTAGAGAGCTTTGCGTCCTTAGCACCTTCGACTTTTAGACGAGCTTGCTTCTTTTCCAAATATGTTGAGTAGTTGCCTTCATATGGATATGCGCGACCACGATCTAGTTCAAGAATCCACTCGGCAACGTTGTCTAGGAAGTACCTATCGTGCGTAATCGCAATTACGGTTCCTGGGTACTTTTCTAAATGCTGTTCTAGCCAGTTAACGCTCTCGGCATCAAGGTGGTTAGTTGGTTCATCCAAAAGCAACAAATCAGGCTGCTGTAACAAAAGTTTGCAAAGAGCTACACGGCGACGCTCACCACCGGAAAGCACGCTGACATCAGCATCGCTTGGTGGACAACGAAGTGCATCCATTGCCTGCTCTAGTTGGTTATCAAGATCCCAAGCGTTTTTGTGATCAATGGCCTCTTGCAAAGTTCCCATTTCGGCCATCAAGGCATCGAAGTCAGCATCTGGATCTGCCATCTGAGCAGAGACTTCATTAAAGCGGGCCAGCATTGCCATAGTTTCAGCAACACCTTCTTGCACGTTCTCAATGACGTTCTTGGAATCATCTAAGTCTGGTTCTTGGGCAAGCATGCCGACTGTGTAACCCGCTGAAAGCATGGCATCACCATTGGAAATCTTCTCAACGCCAGCCATGATCTTCAGCAAGGTGGACTTACCAGCACCGTTAGGACCAACAACACCAATCTTGGCGCCAGGCAAGAAGGACAGGGTTACGTCATCAAGAATGACCTTGTCTCCGTGGGCTTTACGTGCTTTTGCAAGGGTATAAATGAACTCAGCCATGGGCACGAGTCTAACGTGCGAAAAACAAGAGCGGTTTCGCGCCGATAGAATTGGAGCGCTCGCGGATTCCCGCTAGCAATGCGCCCGTAGCTCAACGGATAGAGCAACAGGTTTCTACCCTGTCGGTTGGGGGTTCGATTCCCTCCGGGCGTACTTGTATTGCCAAAGATTTATCTTTGTCCACCTGAAGTTATAGCGCCAAGTTTCGATTTTGCTCCTGGTTTACTAGGAATTCTTTGGGACCGAACCATTAAATCAGCGCCACTATCGTCTTCTCTCTATATTGAAAGACATGCCTCGCATCGCTAAAACCAAGAATGGTTTTGCTCCAAAAATCTGCTCATCCTGTGGACTTGAGTTTGAGTGGCGCAAAAAGTGGCAACGCGATTGGGAAAACGTTAAGTATTGCTCCGAGAAGTGCAAATCAAAATGACCAAGCGCATTCTCTACATTCCTTTTGATCACCTAAATCTCAACTACGGCGTATTGAAGGATTCAGATCCCAAGAATGATCATGTTGTGATCATTGAAAGTGCCCGAATGACTACGGGTCGACCATGGCATAACGAGCGCTTATTCTTTTTGATTTCTTCCGCACGGCACTTTGCCAAAGAGCTTGAGCAAACTGGATACGAAGTTACTTACCTGAAAAGCCCAACGACTATTGATGGCCTAACTGAAGTGACTAAAAAGCTAGGCAAACTTCCAATCCATGCGGCTGAGCCATCTTCCTTTCGGCAGTACAGCCAGCTTCAGGAATTTGGCGTGCACTACGTAGCTAATGATTTCTTTCTAACTTCACGAGTTGATTTCAAAACTTGGGCAGATAAACAAAAGTCGTTCCTGATGGAAACTTTTTATCGAGCACAGCGAATCCGCTTGAACATAATGGTGGAGAACGGAAAACCAGATACTGGAGTTTGGAACTTTGATAAAGACAATCGCCTTCCCCCACCCAAGAACTATACCTGGCCAAATTATCTCGAGCACGAGCGCGATGAAATAGATCTTGAAGTTTGTGCAGAGCTAGGCATGCAACCAACTAAGACTTGGGCTACTACTCGGGCAGGTGCTCTGGCGCAGCTAGCGCACTTCATCAAAACCAGTCTGGTTGATTTCGGACCCTATGAAGATGCAGTCTCGGCTGATAGCTGGGCGCTACATCATTCATTGCTAAGTCCATACCTAAACAATGGTTTGCTACATGCCTCCGAAGTAATAGACGCTGTTTTGCTTGAGTATCACGCAGGTCATGCCCCAATTGGTTCAGTCGAAGCTTTCATTAGACAAATCATTGGGTGGCGAGAATATCTCAATGGCATGTACTGGCACTTGGGTGCCGAGTACCGCGAAAACAATCAGCTTGGTGCGGAGCGAAAGTTGCTTCCGCTATTTCAAGATTCCAGCAAAACAAAAATGAATTGCGTGAAATCCATTGTCTCCGACATTGAGACTCGTGCCTGGACTCATCACATCCCAAGATTGATGATTCTGAGTAACTTAGCTTTAATCACCGGAACTAAGCCCATCGAGTTCCTAGATTGGATGCGCGAACAGTTCATTGATGCCAGTGAATGGGTGATGGTTCCGAATGTGATCGGAATGGGTCTGCATGCTGACGGCGGAAAACTGATGACTAAGCCATATGCAGCTGGCGGCGCTTACATAAATCGCATGACTCAGTCCTGTAAAGGCTGCCACTATGACCCGAAGCTGCGGGTTGGTGACAACGCCTGCCCATTTACAACGTTGTACTGGGATTTCCTAGATCGAAACAAAGATGCCTTTGCTAAGAATCATCGAATGGGTCAACAAGTCAACGGTCTAAAACGATTGAGCGATTTACCAGAACTTCGAGTTCGGGCCCAAGAAGTACTTAAAGGTCTTGAAGGCGGAAAAATCTAGGCTGAATACCTAAACAAACAAACTGGTTCCGCCTGGTCCAACTAAAAGTCCAACGACAATAAAAACTACACCTAGCAAAAAATCTCCACTGAACATCTTTTTTATACCTGAAAGCACAAGTACTGCCGCCAAGATCCAAAGAATGATTTCCATCATTTCCATAATTTCCCCATCTCTAATTGAGCATTGTTGGTCTTAAGTCTGCGATTACTAGGATTCTACTTTGCGAATTTCCGCTTTAACGGCCATCAAGAATTGGCTGACCTGGATTCCAAGTCGTGCCGTCGCGATCATCTTTGCGGCGGCGTGCCATACCGGAAAGCACTTCAAGTACTACTCGGTTACCCAGTAACGCTGTAATGTCCGCGTGATCGTAAGGCGGGCTAACTTCAACGACGTCAATGCCAACGATTGGTAGTTGGTAAGCCATTCGGCGAACTGTGTCTAGAAGCTCGCGGGAAGTTAAGCCACCTGGTTCTGGCGTGCCTGTGCCTGGCGCCGATCCTGGATCCACAACATCGATGTCAACACTTAGGTAAATCGCATCACATTCTTGCAATGCAAGTTCGATAGCTTCATCGATACATTCCTTTAGGCCACGATGCACGATTTCGGTCATTTCGTAGGAACGCATGCCTTGAGCTGCCATCCAATCCAGGATGTCTGGTGGTGGCCAGTAACCGCGCAATCCAACTTGAATGAAACGATCACCACGAACTGCGCCGCTGTCAATTAGTAGCCGCATTGGTTGACCGTGACCAACTAACGAACCAAAGGCAATGTCACCTGTGTCCGCATGTGCGTCAAAGTGAATAACGCCGACTCTTCCCCACATGTCTGCGCCGCGGGCAACACCAGTTACGTTTGGCCAAGTTACGGTGTGATCGCCACCAAGAACTAATGGGATCGCACCCGATGCAGCAATCTTTTCAATTACTTTTTCTAAGTTTTCACAGGACTTAACCGCATCGCCGGAATACATCTCGACGTCGCCCATGTCATAGACCCGCAGATCCTTTAGGCCGTTGACGCGAAGAGCCATACTCTCGCGAGAACCGTTATGTTCTTCATTGCAAACCTCACGCATGGCCTTTGGACCAAAGCGAGCGCCGGAACGGTAGCTCGTGCCGCCATCGAATGGGGCTCCCACAATTACGACATCAGCATCTGCAAATGAGGCTGGAACTTCAATGTCGCATTCATCGACACCTAAGAAAGTGATATTTGGGCCATACATAGATCCGTAGCGAGTCATAGTGCTTAGTTTATCTGCTACAAATCTCGGTTAAGTGGCAGAACCGGACTTAAATCGACCAATGATCAACGTAGCAATTGCCAGCATTCCGCCAGTCAAAAACAGTAACCACGCCAATGGAATAAGAAAGAATGGCTCAACAAGGGTTCCGTCTTCAGATACCTCAGAACCAATTACTTCGAAGGCAACGATGCAGCTAAGTGCACCAAGCATTAGGGCAATGGATGTGCGTTTCAGATACTTTGCGGTGCGTTTCATGTCTTTGACTCTATGGCATTGCCACACTTTGCCCCCGCATACGATCCTGCATTTAACACTCCAATAACCTTGGGGAATGAGCGAAACCCAAGAGACGGACCGCATCGTCTGGATCGATTGCGAAATGACTGGACTCGATTTCAAAAACGATCTATTAGTTGAAATCGCCTGCGTCATTACTAATGCTCAACTTGAACTAGTTGCCGAAGGCTTGAACATAGTTATTCAGGCGCCAGCAGATCGCCTGGAAAGTATGGATCCGTTTGTGGTCAATATGCATACTGAGTCTGGGCTGTTGCCGGAAATTCCAAACGGAGTTTCGCTTGCGGCCGCCGAGGAACAGTTATTTGATTACATTTCTTCCCACATTCCTGAAGCAAGCAAAGCGCCACTGGCTGGCTCAAGTGTTCACGTCGATCGAATCTTCTTGCAGCGAGATATGCCAAGAGTTGACTCTTACTTGCACTACCGAATCGTCGATGTTTCTAGCATTAAAGAATTAGTCCGTCGCTGGTATCCACGCGCATACTTTGCCAGTCCAACAAAGACTGGAAACCATAGGGCGCTAGGCGACATTTTGGATTCAATTAATGAATTGAAGTATTACCGTGAAGCTGTCTTTGTCGAACTTCCGGGTCCGGATACTTCAAAGGCTAAAGAGATTGCGGCCAAGCACGCACCAAATTAGCCCATCTGAACTTCCCTGAATAGAATGGGAAACGTTCGCTGCAGAGAAATCTGTTGCAACATGGTGGGTGTAGCTCAGCTGGTAGAGCACCTGGTTGTGGTCCAGGACGTCGCGGGTTCAAGTCCCGTCACT
>JBIIZV010000070.1:0-5190 GCA_044346095.1 Candidatus Nanopelagicales bacterium | reverse complement strand
AAGTGGTTATTAACACCACTGGAATGACATTTGAAGATGTGCTGGCAGTTGCCCGTCATGATGCAAAGGTTGTGGTTGCCCCAGCAACCATCGAAGCTGTGGCACATACTCGCAGTCGAGTCGATGCTTTGGCGGCTTCCGCTGTGAATTGTGCGGTGACAAAGTCGCGAATCTCTAATGCCAAGCCAAGCGCGTCATAGCCAGGTCCAAGATTGGCGCTGGTTGCTGGAACTGAAACTGAAACTATGCGAGACATTAGGCAAGACCCAAAGCTGCAGCTGCAGCTTTCACATCAACTGGAACTACGACCGGATCTTTCGCACTTTCCAAAGCCCACTGGGTATCTTTCAAGCCATTGCCAGTGACTGTGCAAACAATTGTTGAACCTGCATCAACTAAACCGCGACTTGCTTGTTGAAGTAGGCCAGCAACCGATGCTGCGCTCGAAGGTTCAACAAAAAATCCTTCCTTGTCAGCAAGGATTCGGTAAGCGTCAAGAATTTGATCATCAGTGACCGCATCAATCAAGCCACCTGAATCATCGCGCGCAGCTACCGCTAAATCCCAAGAAGCAGGTTTACCTATGCGAATTGCGGTAGCGATTGTTTCAGGCTTATCGATTGGGTGACCCGCAACAAACGGAGCAGCGCCTGCTGCTTGGAATCCCCACAATTGTGGAAGTTGCTTTGAAATTTTGTCGTGGTAATACTCCGTGAAGCCCATCCAATAAGCCGAAATGTTTCCCGCATTGCCAACGGGCAAGCAGTGGATGTCTGGTGCGTCACCTAATGCATCGACAATTTCAAAAGCCGCAGTCTTCTGGCCTTGCAATCGAGTCGGGTTTACTGAATTGACCAAGGCAATTGGATAGTTATCACCTAGAGCACGCGCGATATCAAGGCAATCATCGAAGTTGCCATCGACTTGCAAAATTGTGGCGCCATGGATTACTGCCTGAGCTAGTTTGCCCATCGCAATTTTTCCTTGCGGAACCAAAACCGCGCTCTTCATTCCAGCCTTTGTTGCGTATGCCGAGGCTGACGCGCTGGTATTTCCAGTGGATGCGCAAACTACAGCCTTAGCACCGTTTCTTGCGGCATCAGTAATTGCCATGGTCATACCGCGATCTTTGAAAGACCCCGTTGGATTCATGCCTTCGACTTTTAAGTAAACCTTGGCGCCCGTTAGTTCCGACAATGTGCAGGCATGTACAAGTGGAGTTCCACCTTCACCCAAAGAAATGACGATGTCATTCGGAGCGATTGGTAATCTGTCACGATATTCCTCAATAACTCCGCGCCAAATGTGGGCCATAGTTAAGCGCCCGCACCTTCAACGCGCATCACGCCAAGGACTTCACGAACGGCTTTCATGTTTTCTAAACCTTCAACTGTTGCTCGCAAGCGACTTTCTGGTGCCTGGTGAGTCCGGATGATCAAACTAGCTGCATCCCCTTCGCCATCTTGACGAACTGCCTGGATCGAAACATCGTGCTTTGCGAATTCATTTGAAATAGCTGCAAGCACACCAGATTCATCGGCAACTTTAAGGTTCAAGTAGTAAGAAGTAATTGCTTCGCCGATTGGTCGCACTTCAAGATCGGCATAAATACTTTGTGCTGGCCCAACGGATCCTGTGATTCGGTGGCGAGCTGCGGCAACGACATCGCCTACGACTGAGCTAGCAGTTGGTGCGCCACCAGCGCCACGACCATAAAACATAACTTGGCCAGCTGCTTCGGCTTCGACGAAGACTGCGTTAAATGCGTCGCGAACGCTAGCTAATGGATGAGTTACCGGAATCATTGCTGGATGAACTCGAACAATTACGCCCTTGTCATCTTCAGTAAGTTCTGCGATGGCTAGCAACTTGATTACGTATCCAAGTGACTTCGCTGCGGCAATGTCATCGGCGGTGACCTTCGTCATGCCTTCGCGGTAAACATCATCCGAAGTCACATTGGTATGGAAAGCAAGACCTGCAAGAATTGCAGCCTTTGCTGCGCTGTCAAAACCTTCAACATCTGCGGTTGGATCGGCTTCGGCGTAACCCAAGTCTTGTGCTTCCTTAAGGACAACTGAATAGTCAGCACCATCGTTATACATTTTCGACAAAATGAAGTTGGTGGTGCCGTTAACGATTCCAAGAATCTTGGTTACTTTGTCACCCGCTAAAGATTCACGTAATGGGCGAAGTAACGGAATCGCGCCAGCTACTGCAGCTTCGTAATAGAGATCAACGCCGGCTTCTTCTGCCAACTTATGCAAGTGAGCGCCGTGAGCAGCAAGTAAAGCTTTGTTGGCAGTGACTATGGATGAACCGTTTGCAATGGCAGATTCAATCAGAGTCTTAGCTGGTTCGATGCCACCAATAACCTCGATCACAATGTCTGCACCTGACGCAGCTAAACCAGCAGCATCTTCGGTAAGAAGTTTGGAGTCCACGCCAGGGCGCGGCTTTGATGCATCGCGGACTGCGATTCCAGTTAACTTAAGTTCGCGACCAATACGGGCAGTTAAATCGTCAGCGCTTTCAGAAATAAGTTGGGCTACAGATGCGCCCACAGTTCCGCCACCAAGTAGTGCAACAGTTAGCGGGGAACTCATTTTTTCTCCTTATTAATGGTGCGTATTAATGGCTTGTATTAATACTGTGCCGAAACTGACTAAAACCCTTGCTCCTGCATCCCCTAAGTCTGGCAGAAACCCTTGAAACAAGCCAAAAGAAGCCGTTTTGAGGAATTGATCAAATAGGCTCTAGTTAAGTTTTCTAACAACGGGGTTACAAATGAGAAATTCGAAGTCCATTCGAGTGCTGTCCAAAGTGCTAATAATCATGGGTACTTTTGCCCTAACGCTTGGGGCATTTGCAGGAATCGTAAACAACAATCTCCTAAATGGCCCAAAGCTGGCTGATCACATTGAGAGCATCCGCCAGGATCCAGCTGTTATTGCCAAAATGAGCGTCCAGCTGACTGATGTTGTTATTGAGAAGGCGCCAAATGCCGCTCCGTTTCGTCCAGTAATTGAAAACGCTGCCGCAAAAATTCTTTCCAGTGATGCTCTTTCAGAACCAATTCGTGGTGCTGCAGTACAACTGCGCGATGCATTTGTAAAGGGTCAGGCGTTAAAACTTGAATTCACTGAGACTGCAAATGTTGCAATTGAAAAAGTAAACATGTTTGCCCCACAACTTGGAATTGATCCAATTGCTGAATTGAGTCTTGAGCCACCAGCTGGCAGCATCTTGGCAACCATCAATACGTTACAAACGGTTTTGAAGGTTTCTGACACCCTTGCTGTCGTGCTACCGATCGCTGCAGCAGTTTTATTCATAGTTGTAATTGTGCTTGCACCGTATCGTCGTCAAGGCGCACAGCGAGTTGCTAAGTCGGTAATGATTTCGGGTGGCATCATTGCCGGAATCAGTGGCGCGATTTGGATTGCGACCAACATCTTCGGCCGCGATCCTGAGATTGGAATCTACTTAATTGCTTCTTGGAATCAATTCGACGCAGCATTCTGGATTCCAGCTGCGATTTTGATTGTGGCAGGCGGAATGGCTTACACCTTGCTTGGTGGAGTTTTACCGGATGTCGACGTTCCGAGGGAAGTTGCAAAAACCTGGAAGAAGATTTGGGCACGACCAGCAAATCTTTGGATTTCATTTGCTCGCGCCATTATTTTCGTAGCATTAGGTGCGTTTATTGTCATGAATACTCAAGTCGCATTGCGTGGCTTGCTGTTCATCGGTTCAGCGCTAATGATCGCAACTGCAATTTTTGAATTCAATCGACTACTTGTTAGATCAATTGAAAAAGAGAAAGCTAGTTAACTCCAGCATCGAAGGTCAATAAATCTTCGATTGTTTCTCTGCGCAAAAGCACTTGGGATTTGCCAGCAGCAACACTTACGGCTGCGGGCCGTGGTATGTGGTTGTAGTTACTTGCCATGGATCGGCAATAAGCACCAGTAGCTGCGACCGCAATTAAGTCACCAGGGCGTGTGTCTGCTGGAAGCTCGATATCGCGGACAACGATGTCACCACTTTCGCAATGCTTTCCAACAACACGAGATAAAACTTTTTCGGCTGTGGAATCTCGATTTGCAACCACAGCTGTGTATTCCGCGTCGTAAAGCGCGGTTCGAATGTTGTCGCTCATGCCGCCATCGACAGATATGTAGTGCCGAGTGATTCCACTATCAAGTTCAACTGGCTTTACGGTTCCGACTTCATAAAGTGTGATCCCAGGATTACCGATGATTGCCCGACCTGGTTCGACGCTAATCTTTGGAACCGTGATGTTCACTCGAGCGCACTCGGTGCGAACAATATCTAAAATTGATTTAGCCATTGTGGCTACATCCAGTGGGTCATCACCATCTACATATGCAATACCCATGCCGCCACCAACATCCAGTTCGCTGACTAAAATTCCATGGCGTTCTTTGATTTGAACCGCAAAGTCAACGACACGATGGGTAGCAAGTTCAAAACCGGTGGCATCAAAAATCTGAGATCCAATGTGGGAATGAAGTCCTGCTAGGGAAAGCGCATCGCATTCTAAAACATTGTCCACTGCAGCCATTGCCATTCCAGAAGCAGTCGACAATCCAAACTTTTGATCTTCATGAGCGGTTGAGATCGCTTCATGAGTATGGGCCTCAACGCCAACAGTTAGTCGAAGTAAGACCTGCTGCACTATTCCGGCAGCTGCGGCAACTGCGTTTAAACGCTCAATTTCGATCAAACTGTCTATGACTACTCGACCTACGCCAACCTCAACCGCTCGCTCAAGATCCTGAACACTTTTGTTGTTGCCATGCATAACGATCTGTGCTGGATCAATCCCAGCCCGAAGCGCAACTTCCAGTTCCCCGGCACTTGCGACATCAATACCCAAGCCTTCTTGATTTACCCATTGGGCAACCTTTGTTGTTATGAAAGCCTTACCTGCATAGTGAACGCTGGTTTCAATATCTGAAACGGTAAATGCAGCCACATAGTCACGAGCACGTTTACGAACATCTGCTTCGTCAAAAACATAAAGTGGGGTTCCATATTGTTTTGCCAGTTCAGTAACTGTTAGATCACCGATTGAGATTTCTCCCTGGCTATTTCGGGTCGCAGAAGCAGGCCATATCAATGGGTTTAAATCCGAAGCCATGGTTACATCCTGTCGGGTGCGCT
>JBIIZV010000069.1:0-5197 GCA_044346095.1 Candidatus Nanopelagicales bacterium | reverse complement strand
GTTGAATCAGGTAACCAAGAAAAGCCATTGTCGATTGCACTTCGCGAGATCAACGAAGGCAAGCTGACTATCGAGCCGGAAACTACCGCTTAAGTCGGTTCATCCGACCGTAGTTATCGGAACTTTCCGTGACTTCCTCAGCACGATCAAATTCTCTTAACATCGTTCTTGGTGTTAGTGGTGGCATTGCCGCATACAAAGTTGCTTCAATTCTTCGTTTGCTTACTGAAGCTGGACACAACGTTCAAGTCGTACCAACACCTGCAGCACTGAACTTTGTTGGTTCTGCAACTTGGGAAGCACTTTCTGGCAACCCACTTATCTCAGAAGTATGGGATGACGTTGCTGATGTGCCGCATGTGCGCATTGGCCAAGGCGCAGACTTAGTAATCGTTGCCCCAGCCACCGCTGATTTACTTTCCCGCGCAGCCAACGGCGCTGCAAATGACTTACTTACAAATGTTTTACTGACGGCAACCTGCCCAATTGTTTTCGCGCCAGCCATGCACACTGAAATGTGGCTCAATGCGGCCACGCAAGAAAATGTTGCAACACTTCGTTCGCGTGGGTCAATTGTGATTGATCCAGCCGATGGTCGACTAACTGGAGCCGATAGTGGTCCAGGTCGATTGCCTGATGCCGAGGAAATTGTTTCAGTAGCACTTGGCGTATTGAGCGAACAAGATCTTCTAGGCCAAGACATTGTTATCACCGCTGGTGGCACACGAGAGTTCTTGGATCCAGTTCGCTTCTTGGGAAATAGTTCAAGTGGCAAACAAGGTGTGGCATTAGCCGTCGCTGCACGTGATCGCGGTGCAAAAGTTACTTTGATTTGTGCCAACGTTTCCGTTTCCATGCCTGCTGGCGTTGAAGTTGTAAACGTAATTACTGGCGATGACATGCACGCCGCTGCCATGAAAGCATCTATGACTGCAGATGCGATTGTGATGGCAGCAGCAATTGCTGATTACAAGCCAAAGTCAACCCATAGTTCAAAGATGAAGAAGTCAGAAGATGGCTCTTCGCCAACAATTGAATTGGTTCGGACCACAGATATTTTGGCCGACCTAGTTACTCACAGAAACACTTCGCACCCAGACCAGATCATCGTGGGCTTTGCTGCCGAAACCGGCGATGATCATGGATCTGTCCTTGATCATGGAGTAGCTAAATTGCAACGCAAAGGCTGCGACCTATTGGTCATCAATGAAGTGGGTCCAAACTTAGCTTTTGGCACAGATGACAACGAAGTAACCATTTTGACTAGGGAACCAGCCTCACAAACTACAGTTTCAAAAACTTCAAAGGCGCAAATAGCCCATGCCATTTGGGATGCAGTTATCGCGCTTCAGCACTAACAGTTAGTGCAAACCTCTAGCAATTAGCCGATCCGCTTGCTCAATCACACACTCAAACCTGATAAAGTTCTAGAGGAAATGCGCACCTGACCAGGAGCCCCTAAGTATGCGCGCAGCCCACATACTTACTGTTCTCTATTTAGCAAAGGCACTTACATGTCAGGTCGTTTATTTACTTCTGAATCAGTTACTGAAGGTCACCCAGACAAGATGGCAGATCAGATTTCTGATGCCATCCTTGATGACTTATTAGCTCAAGATCCAAAGAGCCGCGTAGCGGTTGAAACCATGCTTACAACTGGACAAATCCACGTTGCAGGTGAAGTTACAACAAATGGCTTTGCCGACGTTATGGCACTTGTTCGTACTGTTGTTAACGAAATTGGTTATGACAGCTCCGAAAAGGGTTTCGATGGAAATTCCTGTGGCATCTCTGTTTCAATCGGTTCCCAGTCACCAGATATCGCACAGGGTGTTGACGATGCATTCGAAGAGCGCGTTTCAGGTTCAGCAGATCCACTAGATCGCCAAGGCGCTGGTGACCAAGGTCTTATGTTCGGTTACGCATCAGATGACACACCAGAACTTATGCCACTTCCAATCACAATCGCTCACCGTCTAGCTGAGCAACTAACTTCAGTTCGCAAGTCCGGCCAGATGGGCTACCTACGTCCAGACGGTAAGACACAAGTAACTATCGAATACGACGGAGATCGTCCAGTTCGTCTAGACACAGTTGTGGTTTCATCACAGCACGCAGAAAACATTGATCTTGATAAGCAGCTTGCTCCAGAAGTTCGCGCAAATGTTGTTGAGCCAATTCTTGCCAAGTTCGACATCGACACAACTGACTTCAAGCTATTGGTTAACCCAACTGGCAAGTTCGTTGTTGGTGGACCGATGGGTGACGCTGGTTTAACTGGTCGCAAGATCATCGTTGACACTTACGGTGGCATGGCTCGTCACGGTGGTGGCGCATTCTCCGGTAAAGATCCATCAAAGGTTGACCGCTCTGCAGCATACGCAATGCGTTGGGTTGCAAAGAACGTTGTTGCAGCAGGGCTTGCAAAGCGCTGTGAAGTACAGGTTGCTTACGCAATCGGTAAGGCACATCCAGTTGGCGTATTCGTTGAAACCTTCGGAACCGGAACTGTTCCAGAAGAAAACATTCGCCAAGCAGTATTGAAGGTATTCGATCTTCGCCCAGCTGCGATCATCGCTGATCTAGAACTTCTTAACACCAGCGTTGTTAAGTACCGCCCAACAGCTGCTTACGGACACTTCGGTCGCCCAGGATTCACTTGGGAACGTACCGATCGCGCCCAAGCACTTAAGGCCGCCATCTAAATCAAAGCAATCTCCCAAAAGGCCAGGCAGCAATGCCTGGCCTTTTGTCTTGCATTGATGTCAGATAAGAGTGAAAGACTGTCCTAGTGAGTGACGATCAACTAAGCCTGGTCCCGGGCAAAAAGAAGCGAGTAAAGGCAGAAGTTCCTATTGCCAAAATCGCACCCGTCGCCCACATCGTGATCGATAGCCCACTCCCACACCTTGATCGAGTTTTTGACTACGCAGTTCCGGAAAAACTTTCCGAGATCGCCCAACCTGGAGTTCGAGTCCGCGTTCGGTTCGCTGGAAAACTTACCGATGGTTGGTTGATTTCACGAACAGATGAAAGCGAACATCCAGGAACTCTGGCTGCATTAACTAATGTGATTTCTCCAGAAGTCGCTTTGATACCGGAAGTTCTGGAATTAGCTAAGTCAGTTGTTGCCCGACAAGCTGGAACGCTTTCGGATGTATTGCGAAGTGCGATTCCAAATCGCCATGCCACTGCCGAAGCCACTGAGTTTCCAGCTGCGCCAGAAGTTTCCGATATTGAGCCAACTGCCTGGTCTGATTACACCGGGGGAGCTGCATTAATCAAACGAACTATTGCTGGCGAAGCACCTCGAGCCGTAGTCACAACAGGTTGTGATGATCCGGCAGATTTGCTTGCACAGTATGCGCTCAAAGTTTCTGCTAGTGGTGGAAACGTTGTAGTCGTAGTTCCAGATCGCACAGCTATCGATCGCGTTGTGGCAGCAATGCATGGCTTGGGTTGCCCTAAATCAGCTGTTGCAATTCTTGCCGCCGATGATGGACCAGCCCAGAGATACCGAAGCTGGCTTTCAGTTCTTAGAGGAACCGCCAGCATTGTGGTTGGCACTCGCTCGGCAGTCTTTGCGCCGGCTAGAGACTTAGCGGCAATTTGTGTTTGGGATGACTGGAATGAAACTCTGTCTGATCCGCAAGCACCGTATTGGCATGCGCGAGACGTTGCAGTACTGCGCAGCGCCCAGCAAAACACCGCATTAGTTTTCATCGGCGCAACTATGTCGGTCGAAACTTGCGCACTGATGCCTTGGTTAGCGCACGTAGCCAAGAGTCGCGATCAATTACGAAATGAATCTCCAAAAGTTCGTAGCGCTCTTGATGAAGCCGGAACAAAGATAAATCCTGCCGCTAGTGGTTCAAGAATTCCTTCGGCCGTTATGCAAGGTATGAAAACGGCTCTTGCTAAAGGTCCGGTCTTAGTTTTAGTTTCTCGACTTGGTTATTCGCCTCGAATAGTTTGTGACACTTGCAGGACATCCGCATTGTGTTCATCCTGTAGCGGCCCATTGATGCAAACTGCGCGCTCAAGCGCCCCGACTTGCAACCTTTGCGGACATATTGAGTCCAAGTGGAGTTGTAAGAAATGTAAAGGGAATTCAATTCGGGCTGCTGCGGTAGGCAGCGAACGAACTGCTGAAGAACTTGGCCGAGCATTTCCGGGCGTGCCCGTTAGATCATCAACTTCAGATCACATTTTGCGAACTGTAGATTCTCGCCCAGCAATCGTGGTGGCAACTGCCGGCGCTGCGCCGATAGCGCAAGGTGGCTATGCCGCTGCGATTTTACTGGACGGCAATGTCATGTTGTCTCGTCCAGAACTAAGTGCCACCCAAGAAACTTTTGCCAAGTGGAACGAATGTGCCTCACTTGTACGACCTGATGGGGAAGTCATTGTTGTTGCAGACTCTGAACATCCAGCAGTACAGGCCTTGATTCGTCACGATCCACTTGGCTTTGCGCAACGTGAACTCGAACAGCGAGTGCAAGTTTCATTGCCACCTGCTGTGCGTCTTGCTGCGCTCACGGGCGAGCAATCAGACATCGATGATGCGCTGGCAATGCTGGAACTCAATCCGGAATCCTTAGTTCGTGGTCCGGTGCCTGGCAAAGATAACCAAGTTCGAATGCTGATTTCAAGTGATCGCAAGCTTGGAGTCGAACTTGCTGCCCAACTAAAGGCAATGACATCAGCCAGAAGCGCTAAACATAAGGGCGGTTCGGTAAACGTTCGGATTGACCCGCTTAACCTCTAAACTTGGGTTAAAGCAAAGCTCATTGAAGAAGGTGTGAAATGACAGTAAAACCCGTTCGGTTGTTCGGCGACCCGGTACTGACAACACCTGCACTTGAAGTTACAACTTTCGATAAAGAACTTCGCCAATTAGTAGCTGACTTAACCGTCACAATGCAAGAAGCCCCAGGTGTTGGATTAGCGGCACCTCAGATTGGCGTTTCACTTCGAGTCTTTACCTATGACGTTGACGATGAAGTCGGGCACTTAATCAATCCCGTCCTAGATCTTTCAGACGAAGAACAAGATGGCCCCGAAGGCTGCCTTTCCATTCCAGGCCTGACGTTTGATACCAAGCGTGCGATGAACGTAGTTGCCAAGGGTATGAACATGTACGGCGAACCAGTAACCATTATTGGCAGCGACTTATTGGCACGTTGTGTCCAGCATG
>JBIIZV010000068.1:0-5203 GCA_044346095.1 Candidatus Nanopelagicales bacterium | reverse complement strand
TGATCAAGTCGTCTTCATAACCAGGCAAGAACCTGCCATCGATCATGGCTTCGGCCGCACCTGGAATTACGTTGTGCTTGTAACCAGCGTTGAGCATTGTCGGATTGGCGGTGTTTGAAAGTGTGGCACCAATGATTCGAGCTATTGGTCCAAGTTGCGCAAGTAATTCTTCAGGATCATCAGCACTCAGTTCTATACCTAATGCATCTGAAACAGCCTTGATGAAATCTCTAACAGTTGGAGTCAGAGCAAGATCAAATTTATGGTTACCAACTGCAGCGACGGCTTCGGCCAACTTTGTGACCGCGTTGTCGTTATTGATGAATGAACCGTGGCCAGCCGTTCCTTCTGCCTTAAGTTTCATCCAGCGAATGCCTTTTTCAGCAGTTTGAACCAAGTAGAGACGCACATCATCGCGCAGAGTTAAGGAGAATCCACCGACTTCACCCACTGCCTGAGTAACACCTCGATACAACTCAGGGCGATTCTCAACTAACCAACCTGAGCCATGCTCACTGCCGGCTTCTTCATCTGGCAGCCAGTCAAAAACAATAGTTCGATCTGGTTGCACACCATTGCGTGCCCAGGATCGAGCCAAGGCCAGAATCATGCCGTCGCCGTCTTTCATATCAACAGCGCCACGACCCCAAATCATTCCGTCATGCACTTCGGCTGCAAATGGATGATATGTCCAGTCCTTCGCCTCGGCAGGGACAACGTCTAGGTGCCCATGAATTAGTAGAGCCGGCTTATTTGGATCCTTGCCCTCAATCCGAGCATTAACACCTTGGCGCTTGCCACTAGTGGTCTCGTAGCGCTCGCACTCAATGCCAACTTCCTTAAGCTTGGCTTCGACATATTCTGCAGCCAGGGCTTCACCTGGGCCACTGCCATCACCGTAGTTCGAGGTATCAATTTTGATTAAGTCGCGAACTAATTCGACAACTTCGGAATCTACATCTGCAAGGGGCTCGATTGACATACCCATAGTCTGTCGCAAGTTGTTTGCTATGTCCTGCAACCGTTGCGCCATTTGAGCCAGATACGGATAAGCAGGTATTCTTACGAGGCTGGCATTCAGCACACCAGTCCGAGTGGCGGAATAGGCAGACGCGCTAGCTTGAGGTGCTAGTCCCTTCACGGGGATGGGGGTTCAAGTCCCCCCTCGGACACAGAACCTGCGATTCGGCGCAGAATTTTATGGAGGTGGCTGTGGCGATTCCCAAAGTCATTCTTTTTTATGGCTTTGCGCCAGTGGCTGACCCCGAAGCACTGCGCTTATGGCAATACGACTTGTGTGAGTTTCTCGGACTAAAGGGTCGCATCATTATTTCTGAGCACGGTATCAATGGCACTTTAGGTGGTGACATAGACGCTCTTAAAAAGTACATTCGCAAAACCAAGGCTTACCCAGGATTTAAGAAAATTGACTTTAAGTGGTCTGAAGGAACTGGCAAGGACTTTCCTAAATTAACCGTGCGTGTCCGGGATGAAGTTGTCTCTTTCGGTGCCCCAAACGAGCTCAAGGTTGATGAGAATGGAATCATCGGAGGCGGAAAACACTTGTCACCTTCCGAAGTTCATGAATTGGTTGAATCTCGTGGCGACGATGTTGTGTTCTTCGACGGTCGAAATGCTTATGAAGCCAGAGTAGGCAAGTTTCGCAACGCGATAGTTCCAGATGTGGAAAGAACCAGTGACTTTGTTGCTGAATTTGAAAGCGGTAAGTACGACCACCTAAAGGACAAGCCAATCATCACCTATTGCACTGGCGGAATTCGCTGTGAAGTTCTATCGGCAGTAATGAGGAGTCGTGGCTTCGAAGAGGTTTATCAGATTGAAGGCGGAATCGTTCGTTATGGTGAAAAGTATGGTGATGACGGTCTTTGGGATGGTTCGCTATACATATTCGACAATCGCATGAGTATGGATTTCTCAGATCACGCCAAGGTTCTAAGTGGCTGTGATGACTGTGGAGAACCTAGTAAGGACTTTTACAACCGACATGAAATGCAAGGACGCAAACTTGCGTTACTTTGTCAAAGATGCGCAGCAAAAACTGGCGCTACTAAACCAAACACGAACGATGAAGACATCGCTGGCTAATTAGTCAACGGATGCAATTACATCAATCTCAAGAAGCAGTCCAGGGATTGCCAGCGCAGTAACTTCTACCGTCGTATCTGCTGGGTAAGGCTTTGAGAAATACTTCTCACGACATTCAATAATTGTTGGAAATTGTGTCATGTCAGTCATATAGATGTTTACCTTGAACACTTTAGACAAATCGCTACCCGCAGCAGCAAGTACAGTTTTGAGGTTTGCAAAAACTTGATGCGCTTGGGCTTCGAAGTCGTTCTCGCCAACTATGGAACCGTCAGAACCAAGAGCTGCTTGCCCAGAAACGTAGACGATGCCGTTATGAACAGTTGCCTGTGAATAATGAAATGGGCTATCCCATGAGTATGGGCTGGCTATACCGGTGTGACTCATCAATCCTCCAAATGAATTTAACCAAGATTCGCACGACTTCAACGAAAAGTCAGGCGATTACGCAGATTCGCTGGTTGGACCGGTTTGTTCAAGGGCGCGGAGGTTAGCGATCCGCTCTTCAATGGCTGGATGGGTAGCAAAAAATTTGGATGTCATCTTGCTATCGAGAGGTGACTCAATCCATAAGTGAGCTACTGCGTTTGATTTCTGGTGAACGACAGTGCTGTCAGCAGACAAAGTTTCCAATGCCCGGCGCAGCCCTGTTGGATTTCTTGTGAAAGCAACTGCAGTGGCATCAGCCAGCGACTCACGCTTTCGAGAAATTGCTGCCTTCAGCAAAACTGCTGCGATTGGAGCCAAAAGCGCGGCAACAAGAGCAGCAACCAGTACAAATGGGTTTGCTCCCCCGTTGCTATCACGACGTCCACCACCAAAGAGACTAATGCGCAGCAAGAAATCACTCATTAAAGCAATTGCACCTGCTGTTGTAGCGGCTACGGCTGAAACCAAAGTGTCTCGGTTAGCTACGTGTGCCAATTCATGCGCAGCCACGCCTTGGAGCTGTTCCCGATCCATAACTCGCAGAATTCCAGTTGTAAAGGCAATTACTGCATGCTCTGGGTCTCTACCGGTTGCAAATGCATTAGGCGCATCATCTTCAACGATCGCTACTTTTGGCATGGGCAAGCCTGAAGCAATCGTGATCTCATGAACTAAGTTGAACAACTGAGGAGCTGTGTCGTGATCAATAACCTTGGCGCCAGTCATACTCAAAACAATTTTGTCCGAGTTATAGAACGAGCCCCAGACTCCGATGACTGAGATACCAATTGCAATTGGAATAATCCCTACGCTGGTGTAGCCGAGAAAGAGTGCAAACGCGTAGATCACAAAAGCCGTGAGACTGCCCATAACGCCAAGCAACAAGAAAGTCTTTCGTCTGTTGCTCTGCTGTTGCACTCTGAAATTAGACAAGTGAATCCTTAGTTAGCAAAACGGATGCTAGTAATTAGTTGAAGGAAACGTTTGGAACTTCGCGTTTGCCTGGATCATCGACAACGTAGAAGTCGCGCTCCACAACCTTCGCTGGACCAGCGAAGAACTTTCCAGGTATGGAAACAATTGATTCATTAAGTGCACGAACTGTGTCGTTGTAGTACTGACGAGCGAATCCAACTTTGTTTTCAGTTCCCGAAAGTTCTTCTTGTAACGATAGGAAGTTTGCGGATGCTTTTAGGTCTGGGTAAGCCTCAGCAACAGCTAGCAAGCCTCGCAAAGCCTGCGTCAACATACCGTCAGCCTCCGCTACCGCAGCCACTCCTTGAGCGGCAGTGGCCTGAGCGCGCGCTTGCACCACTTTCTCAAAAGTCTCTTTTTCGTGCGAGGCGTATCCCTTAACCGTCTCAACCAGGTTGGGAATCAAGTCACCTCTACGCTGAAGTTGAACCTCGATCTGGGCGAAGCCTTCGTCTACTGCGACATTAAGGCGTACTAATTTGTTGTACTGAACAATGCCAATTACAACGAAAAGTGCTACAACACCGAGAATTACATAAAGACCAGTCATGCTTTTAGATTACCCTGCAAGGTGCCGAATCAAACCTTAGAAAGCGGACGGTTTTCAGCAGATTCAATCGGACGGAGACTTAAACCAGGCTGGCTCGATGTTCCTCGTCATGAGTCAGAATCTGAATGATTAGACCAGCGATATCTATGTGTCCGAAAGCTTCGTGTTCAGCTGTAGCCGACCATTGCTCGGGAGTTAATTCTTTAACGACTGATAAAAGCTGAGTTCGCACTGACATAGCCAGCGCAGATGTCTCTGAAAGCGACATGTCCTTAAACCGCTCATAAGTAGCAGAGCCATCTGGTTCCCACCAGTCAAAACTCGGTGGCTCACCCCCGGCTGCTAGTGCTGAGCACATTTGGGCAATTCGCGGCATCCATACTTGCTCGTCTACTTGCGATACATGACCCAGCACAACTTGTGCCGGCCATTCGCCGGGGATAACTAGGTGATTTTGCTTTTCCGCAGCATGCTGAGCCGATTGAATCATGCGATCAATCGACATGACTAGTTCAACCATCAATACTGCGGGTGGATTTGGCACAGTCTAAGTCTGCCCTATCTCCATAGAAAATCGCTAGTTAGGTAACTTAGTTTCCTGACATTCCGGCTTACTAAGTATTGTGACGAAAACTTCCTTCTCCGATTCGGTCACGTACAAATTCCACTTAGCTTTGACGGCAACTTGGGTTGCTATGAAGTTACATCTCCCAGGCTTAAACGGGGGTAACCAAGAAGCAGCATTCGAATCACTTTTCTGTTGGTTTAGTGATGCAATGGTCACGCGTAGATTCAACGGATCATTTGCAAACTCGACGCGCACATCTTCGCTCCACTGATCCGCACCCATCTGCCAAGCATTCTTGAGTGAAACAACGTGATCTATTTGCGCGCCACTTGGGGCTTCGTCGAAGGTGTAGCTTTCATTTGAATACGGATCAGTCCAAGTTCCACCGATAACTTTGCAGTCGCCAGTGCCTGATTTGAGAATTGTTGTCGCAAAATCTCGTTGCAAAATGTCATTACGAGTGTCGCAACCGTTTCGATCTACATCACGCCACGCAGAACCGAAAGCATCTCGACTGTAGTCAGTGTCTGGAGCTCTGCCTCTAACTTGCAAACTTAGAGCGACTTCAAGTGCTT
>JBIIZV010000067.1:0-5234 GCA_044346095.1 Candidatus Nanopelagicales bacterium | reverse complement strand
TTCAGGCAAAAGGCAGTCTGATTGCATTTACTGATTCAACTGGAGTTGTTAAAGGCTGGAAGGGTGGCAAGGCAGCCACACGTGATCTAGTTATTGAATGGAATAAAGATGTTAGCGGCGCTACAGCTACTTACAGTTCTGACATGACCATTGAATACAACCAAGCACCAAAGGTTACGGTTAGTTGATTCGAAAAATCGCAATAACATTACTGGCGTGCTCCTGGGTTTTCCAGGGTACGCCAGTAATGGCGCATGCAACATTGGTCAGTGCTTCACCAGCGCGTAATTCATCAAACCCAACTTCACCATTGGAAGTGAAGCTAGTTTTTGATGATGAACTTATCGCAGTAGCAGACAACGCCAACATCATTATTGTTCGTTCTGGATCACAATCTGGCCCGCAAGTAGATCTGGGTAACTCTGCAGTAAATGGATCGGTGCTTACGGTGGGATTGCCTACTCTGTCTCCGGGAAGTTATTTCGTCACGTATCGAATCGTTTCCAATGATGGACATCCCGTAACTTCGGACTATCAATTCTCTGTGTCAGCACAGTCATCGCCTGTGCCAACGACCAGCGGCAGTTCCAACAAAGTGCTGGCTGTCAAGAAGACAATTGCCAAGTCTCAGGCAGCAAAAGATGCTGGGCTTGCGGTGCCAAGCAAGGCATCGGTGACAATCTCTGTAGCGAAGGCCTCAAAGAAATTCTGTAAAGTTTCAGGATCTAAAGTTGTTGGAGTGAAGGCAGGAAATTGCAAGATTACTGTCACAATTTCGCCCAAATCAGTCAAAGGTAAACCAAAGCCAACGAAGTCTTCCGGAACTGTTACGTATCAAGTTAAGTGAGCAATCCAATGGCCTTTCGGGTTTGACGAGTCCTAGACTGATAGAAACTAAACCCGAAAGGCCTTTTCATGTCAGATCGAATCGAACCAACTATTACCGTCCTAGGTGGAAGTAAAGTTCCAGTTCCAGAAGCGGTAGCAAAGCCAAACAGCATTGATGGACAGATGGAATCGGTTCTAATGGCGTGGATCTCGCCAGATGAAGCAATTGAAACTGGAATTTGGGAATGTTCACCAGGAACATTCATTGTGCATCGTGATGGCTATGACGAGATTGCTCAGATCCTTTCAGGTTCGGCAACAATCACTGGCGAAGACGGCACTGTAGTTGAGCTAAAAGTTGATTCCACAATCGTTACACCAGAAGGCTGGCGCGGTACTTGGGTTGTGCATGAGCCAATCCGCAAAATGTTTGTTATCCGTCGTTTCAAAAAGTAGGAACCAAGCATGAATCCTGAAGATATTGTCGGTCCTGTTGAAGGAACCAAGGTTCCCCGTTTTGCTGGCGAATCAACCTTCTCTCGCTTGCCACGCATCGACCAAGTTTCTGATTACGATGTAGCAATTTTGGGTGCACCCTTTGATGGTGGCGTTTCATATCGCCCTGGCGCTCGCTTTGGCCCAATGGCAATTCGTCAGGCATCTCGACACCTACGTCCGGCGTATCATCCAGATTTACAAGTTGCTCCGTTTCGCACGATTCAGGCAGTTGATGCTGGAGACATTCCTTGCAATCCATTTGATATCGATAGTGCACTGAAGCAAATCGATGATGGCGCCAGTGAATTAGTTAGTGACAGTCGCAAGCTCGTAACCCTTGGTGGCGATCACACCGTAACTCTTGGCCTTCTTCGTGCCTTAGTTAAGGTCCACGGCCCAATCGCCATGATTCACTTCGATTCGCATCTTGATACTTGGGATAGTTACTTCGGTGCTGACCGCACCCACGGAACATTCATGCGTCGTGCCTTCGAAGAAGGCTTGTTAATCGAAGACAAGTCACTTCACGTTGGTATTCGTGGTCCGCTTTATGACCAACAGGATCTAATCAATGACAAGAACTTTGGTTTCTCAACAGTTCGTGCTGCTGATTTTGATCGCATGGGCGTGGAAGAAGTTATTGGCCTTGCTCGCAAGCGCGTTGGGGATAGCCCGATGTACCTATCTATTGATATAGATGTACTCGATCCTGCGTTTGCCCCAGGCACTGGAACCCCTGAAATGGGTGGTTTCACCTCACGTGAATTGTTGAACCTAGTTCGCGGGATGCCAAGAGAGCAGATGATTGGCGCTGACATTGTGGAAGTGGCTCCGGCTTATGACCATGCAGAGATCACATCCCTTGCTGCCGCAACCTTGGCTTACGAAATCATGTCGCTAATGGCGCTAAACGTTACGGATAAGAAGGGTTAAGTCATGTCGCTAACTTCACCAGATGAAATGTTGCGCGTTGATCCAGATCCGATTCGTCAGGCACGCATTGATTTAGCAGCAGCCCATCGTTTGGCAGTCTTTTATGGCTTCCATGAAGGAATCGATAATCACTTCACGCTGTTAGTTCCGGGGTACGAGGACCGATTCTTCTTGGCGCCATTTGGATTGCACTGGTCAGAAATTCAAGCCAGTGACTTCATGATCGTTGACCTTGATGGCACGGTTTATGAAGGCAGTGGCCTAGTGGAAGAAACTGCATTCTTCATTCACGCGCCAATGCATGGCAGCGCTCGCAAACTACGTGCTGTTTTGCACACTCACATGCCGTATGCAACTGCATTAGCGATGTTGGATGAACCAGATCTAGTTATGGCTAGCCAGAATGCGCTTGGCTATCGTGATGACGTTTTCTATGATTGCGATTACAACGGCCTAGCTCTAGATCGTTCCGAAGGTGAGCGCATGACTCGTGCCTTGGGGGAGAAGTCGATTCTGTTACTTCGTAACCATGGAATTGTTACGACAGGCTCGACTGTTGCCGAAGCATTCCATCATTTGTATTTCTTCGAGCGCACAGCTGAAGTGCAAGTTCTAGCGCAATCAACCGGCCAGATGATTCGTGAAGTTCCAAAAGACATCGTGGACATGACTGTTGAGCAGTTCAAGGATTCAACGCACCTTGATGGATACAGCCGAATTGATTTGCACTTTGCAGCACTCAAGCGAATGCTCGATCGCAGCCAGCCAGATTACGCCGCTTAAAACTTGTAAATCACGTCACTGAAATGTGGCGTGGCAAATAAGTAAAGAATTCGAAGCGGCTCGTCATCGTAGTTATTGATTTGATGTAGGGCGTCACCTGGAATAAAGACCATAGTGTCAGCTTCTACGTCGTATTCAACGTGTTCGATCGTGACTTTACCTTTGCCACTTAATACGTAGTAAGTCTCTGGTTGCAAGTGACGATGAGCCTCAAGTGATTCATCTTTAAAGACGCGAGCCACACCCAAAACCATGTCGGTATCTTCGTCATCATTGACACCTTGCAGCGCTTTCCAAGATACCTTGCCGCGTGCTGCCACCTGTTCTTCTGGCCAGCCAGCCCATTCGCCTTCAGATAACTTGCGAATAATTGGCTCCATTGCCACTCCTTTTGTTGCCTCAACTCTAAGCGCTTGAGTTAACGTGTGTGGCCAAAAATCAAGTGAGTTTGCGCATTACGCACATTTGGATCACTGGTCAGATGCTTCTGAATAAAGTCACGCAAGGACTCTGGGTTCGAAACAGCAACGTGCACCAGTAAATCTTCATTACCCGAGACATGAAATATTTGGATCACATTTCCAGCCGAACTTATTCGGTCAATCATTGGGCGCATAGTTGCCTCATCTTGTCGTCGCAAGGATAGGAAAACTATGGCCTGCACACCAAGTCCAAGTTTGTTGTAATCAATATCAAGTGTGAATTTTTGAATAATTCCGCGCTGCACCAAGCCACGTACTCGCATCAAGGTTGTTGACGCGGCTAGACCGATCACTTCCGCTAGCCGTGAGTTAGCAATACTGGAATCGGCATTTAACTGGTTAAGGATCTCGATATCTAGGTCGTCCAGCACCGAATTTTTGTTGGAAATTCTCATTTTTTAGCAATCCTTACGAATATTTAGGTGAATCTGCCAATTGTTACAAATTATGTTCGTTTAATCCGCGGTTCACCGAATTACTTGCCAAAATCTCAGCATGACTAAGCCAATTTCATTTGCCACCCTTGCAGTTCATGCCGGCCGAGAAGACTTAACGGCTTTAGGTGTTCATGCGTTGCCGATAGATCTTTCCACTACTGCGCCACTGGTCGATATTGACTCAGGTGGTCAGGCCTATGAAGTGATGGCAACTGGTGGAGTTCATGCCGGCCAATCCAGCACGGTGTATCGACGGCTTTGGAACACAACCGTGGCTCGATTCGAATCCGCGATGGCACAACTTGAGACGCAGCATATGGCTAAAGCTGGAAAGTCAGTCGCAGAATTTCAAGCCGTCGCATTTGGAACTGGAATGGCAGCGATCAGTGCTGTTTGTTTATCACGTGTTAAAGCTGGCAAGAATCATGTCGTTGCAGTTCGCCCACTTTATGGTGGTACCGATCATCTCTTGGCAAGTGAACTATTTGGTGCAAGGGTGAGTTTTGTTGAGGCAAATCAAATCGCAGCAGCAATAACTCCTGAGACCGGACTCGTAGTTGTTGAAACACCCGCTAATCCGACACTTCAACTTTTGGATTTGGCTGACATCGTCTCGCAAGCTGGAGATGTTCCGGTGATGGTCGACAATACTTTTGCAACCCCGGTGCTCCAACAGCCTTTGGAGTTTGGCGTTACTTATGTTGTGCATAGCGCTACGAAATACATCGGCGGCCATGGCGACGCAATGGGCGGTGTTGTTGTGACAACTGAAAAGCATGCAGTTGAACTTCGCCAAGTCCGAGCAATCACTGGAGCGTTGCTAGATCCACAATCTGCCTACTTACTCCACCGCGGACTTCCAACACTTTCGATTCGGGTTTTGACTGCGCAAAATACGGCAAGTGAATTAGCAAATTGGTTCTTAACGCAATCAAAGATCAGCGACGTCTATTACCCAGGATTACCAGGGGGAGACGCCAAGGGATTGATTGGAAAGCAAATGCAAGGTCCGGGTGCAATGATTGCGATCAATATGAAGGAAGGCTTCAAGGCTGCGCAGACACTTTGCAAAAACCTCTCAATGATTACTCATGCAGTTTCGCTGGGAAGTACAGATACCTTGATCCAACATCCAGCTGATTTAACTCATCGGCCGGTAGCAAGTGAGGCGAAACCTGGTCAGGGAATCTTGCGAATATCTGTTGGTTTAGAGAGCGCAGCGGATCTAATTGCAGATTTTGAAACGGCCCTTAACCACGTGAATTAAGTCTTG
>JBIIZV010000066.1:0-5269 GCA_044346095.1 Candidatus Nanopelagicales bacterium | reverse complement strand
TGTTGCTTACGACCCATACGTAACGGCAGCACCTAGTGGTGGACCAGAAATCAAAATGGTTTCGCTCGACGAACTTTTGGCAGCAGCCGACTTTGTAACGATCCACATTCCAAAGACTCCAGAAACAGCAGGCCTAATAGATTCAGCCGCGCTAGCAAAAATGAAGCCCACTGCTTTTGTGATTAACGCAGCAAGAGGTGGAGTACTTGATGAGGCAGCGCTATTTGATGCTTTAACAACTGGAACTATTGCTGGCGCAGGATTAGATGTTTATGCAACTGAACCATGCACAGATTCACCGTTATTCGGCTTAGACAATGTTGTAGCAACTCCACACTTAGGCGCTTCGACGGAAGAGGCGCAAGAAAAAGCGGGCGTTGCTGTGGCTGAATCCGTAGTTGCCGCGTTCGCAGGAACTGAAGTTCCAGGCGCGGTCAACGCCAATTCAATTAACTAGTTAGTCCAACTCGGAACAGTTCAACCATTTCGTCGATCTCAGCTTCGGTAGTGCTAAGTGGTGGCGCTACTTGAAGTGTACCGCCCCAAATCGCACGTGAGATGACACCAACATCGCGGCACTTGCCATACATCGCAGGGGCAATGTTTGGATCAGCCATTTGAATACCACCTAAGAAACCAACGCCGGTGCGAACTTCACTCACTACGTCTAGATCTTCAAGTGTGCGCAGAGCGCTTGCGAACTTATCCTCTAACTGAGCAACATGTGCTGGCAGATTTTCGCGCATCATGATCTTGATGTTTGCTATTCCGGCAGCAGCTGCAGTGGCGTGACCACCGTAGGTATAGCCATGGCGCCAAACACCAGCGCTAGGTGCGTAAAAAGTTTCCCAAACCGAAGGAGCAGCAACTACTGCGCCCATTGGTGCGTAGCCTGAAGTTAAGCCTTTTGCGACGGTCATCAAATCTGGCTGTAGGCCATAACGAGTGGACGCAAACCAATCGCCACAGCGACCAAAGCCGCTGATAACTTCATCAGCCACGAAAAGAATGTTGCGCTCGGCACAGGCTTTGCGAACAGTCTGAAGGTAAAGATCTGGTGGAATCCGAACGCCGCCTGCGCCTTGAATTGGTTCGCAGAAGAAAGCCGCGATGTTTTCTTCGCCGATTCGATCAATTGTTGCGATCATTTCATCGGCATCATCCCAAGGAACGCGAACCACATCTTCAACTAATTCGGAGTACCCGTCGTTATTCGGCGGGATACCAGCGATGGAAGTGCCACCAGCATGCATGCCGTGGTATCCGTTTTCGCGGAATACGATTACTTTCTTCGACGGTTTACCCTGCAAGGTCCAGAAGCGGCGAGACATTTTCAAGGCGGTATCAATACTGTCGCTACCGCCAGAAGTGAAAAAGATCTTTGAATCTGGCACTGGTGAAATCGAGGCAACCAAATCTGCAAGTTCAATAGTTGGAGCGGTTGTGCATTCGCCAAATGAAGAATACGCAGCGATGTCGGCAGCTTGAGCGGCCATTGCTTCACCAATTTCTTTTCTTCCATGCCCGACGTTCATGTACCAAAGCGCACCAGCCGCATCGAAGTACTTCTTTCCTTTTTCATCCCAAATCCAGGAACCTTCACCTTTGGTGATAACAAGTGGTCCATTGTTTGAGATTGCGTGCATGTCTGCCATGCCGTGCCAGAAAGCGTTAGACATATTTACTCCTTTCAAGTGATTCCAGAATACCGATTCCGCATTGCGTTATGGCATAGTTAGGCCATGATTTCTTGGCCGATTACCGAACCAGTTCTGGTAGATAAGGCCTTAATGTTGCGACCTTGGCACCTTGATGACGTTTCGGCAGTTTTCGATATCTGTCAGGACCCAGCAATCCAAGAATTCACTACGGTGCCAGTGCCCTATACGAAAGAGATAGCTGACTACTGGATTCGCACTTCTGCTCAAAAATACGCAGAGCGAGAGAAGATATCTTTAGCTGGAGTCCGAAACGGCGAAATTGTGTTGGCAGTATCTATCCATGGAATTCGTGAATACGATCATGTTGGTGAAATCGGATACTGGGTTAGCCAAAATGCTCGTGGCGAAGGCCTGGCTGCCCTAGCAGTGCAAATGATTTCTGACTTTGGATTTGCCATTGGTTTTCGGCGCTTATTCGCAATCACTCTGCCAGACAATTTGGCATCCCAAAAGTCACTAGTTAATGCGGGCTTTGAATTAGAAACAGTTTTACGGGACGCAATGACGAGGCGAAATGGAACTCAAGCGAATGCAGTTGTCTTTGCTAAGTTTCCAGATGTAAAGATTACGGATTAGCCCGCAACAATGTCGCCTTCAGCTCGGCTGACTTCAACACCGAGTCCTTCGAGATAAGCCTGCGCAGCATCGAGGTCGGCAGTCTCACCTTTGAATTCCACAATCATCCAGCCAAAGTGATTCTCAATGGCAGCTCTGCGAATGCTAGGAATTACATTGAAGTCTTTAACCACGTGGTAGATCACTGGCTCGGCAACTTGAGCTTCCGGAAACGTTAGTCGAAGGTGACGGCTGATCATGCGGATAGCTCCTTGTTGCGCTCGGCTCGATTTACTGCTGACACTACAGCCTTAAGTGAAGACGTCACGATCGAGGAGTCGATTCCAACACCCCACAGCATCTGTCCGGCTACTGCACATTCAACATAGGAAGCGGCTTGGGCATCGCCACCGCTACTCATGGCATGTTCGTGATAGTCAAGGACTCTGACATCCACACCGACTTGAGCCATGGCATCACAGAAAGCAGCAATTGGACCATTTCCAATACCTTCAACTTCGACATCACCGGAAGTCTTGTCGCTCATGGCAACTTTGACTCGAGTGTCACCTTCAACATCGCTGTCGACAGCTACGGTCTTGAGTTTGAAACGACCCCACGGGCTATCTGAGGATGGAAGGTATTCATCTTGGAAGTAATCCCACATCTGGGCTGGAGTAACTTCGCCACCTTCAGTGTCAGTGTGAGTCTGGATTACAGCACTGAATTCAATCTGTAGCCGACGTGGAAGTTCCAACTTGTTTTCGGTGCGCATGATATATGCAACACCACCCTTGCCAGATTGGGAGTTAACGCGAATTACGGCTTCGTAGCTCCGACCAACATCTTTTGGATCGATCGGCAAGTAGGGAACATTCCAGGTGAACTTGTCGACTTCAACCCCAGCAGCCTTAGCATCTTGCTTCATTATGTTTAGGCCTTTATTGATTGCATCTTGATGTGAGCCTGAGAAAGCAGTGAATACCAAGTCGCCACCATATGGATGACGTTCTGGAACTGGAAGTTGATTGCAGTATTCAACGGTTCGGCGAATCTCGTCAATGTTGCTGAAGTCAATCTGGGGATCGATACCTTGACTGAACAAGTTCATGCCAAGCGTTACAAGACACACGTTTCCGGTACGTTCACCGTTACCGAATAGGCAGCCTTCAATTCGATCGGCGCCTGCCATGTATCCAAGTTCAGCAGCAGCAACACCAGTGCCACGGTCATTGTGTGGATGCAACGAGATCACGATTGAATCGCGGTAGTTCAACTTGCGACCCATGTATTCAATACTGTCGGCATAAACATTTGGTGTGGCCATTTCAACAGTGGCTGGCAAGTTAACAATTACCTTGCGATCTGGTGTTGGCTTCCAAACATCATTAACCGCGTTTACAACTTCGATTGCATAATCAAGTTCGGTGCCAGTAAATGATTCAGGGGAGTACTCGAAATAAACTTCAGTACCTTCGATTTGTTCAGCGTACTTCAGGCAAAGTTCGGCACCATGAACTGCGATTTCCTTGATGCCTTCTTTATCTAGATCGAAGACAACGCGACGCTGCAAAGTTGATGTGGAGTTGTATAGATGAACGATTGCTTGCGGCGCACCCTCAATTGCTTCAAAGGTTCGTTCGATCAAGTGTTCACGCGCTTGAGTCAAAACTTGGATTACAACATCATCTGGAATCAAGTTTTCATCAATAAGCATGCGAACGAAATCAAAATCTGTCTGACTAGCTGATGGAAATCCAACTTCAATTTCTTTGTAACCCATTTGCACAAGAAGTTCGAACATACGCTTCTTACGATCTGGAGTCATTGGGTCGATCAAAGCTTGGTTGCCATCGCGAAGGTCGACTGCGCACCAACGTGGGGCTTCAGTAATTACCTTTGTTGGCCAAGTGCGATCTGGCAGATCAATCTGAGCAAATGGTGTGTAGCGCTCAAAAGGCATGCCGGATGGTTTTTGCGAATTACGTTGTTCGTAGCTAGTCATTGGAATTCTCCGAAAATCTGTGAATGTTTGCGAAAAGGGCGTCCGGCAAGCAGAAAGCTCCGCAACGAGTGGGCCGGGTTAGGCCTCGTTGCGGCAGTTAAGGAGCAGGTTCGTAAACATTGCTTTCACTTTAGCACCGCGCGCCGATACTGGAAAAACCACAGATTTAGACCCCAGCCTCTCGCTTCGTGAGATTTCGCTTTTTCCATTAATAAGGAACCCCGATACCCTTTATTCCATGGCTAGCAACATTAAATTGGCAGTAATTCCCGGCGATGGCATTGGCGTAGAAGTAGTAGCTGAAGGACTTAAAGTCCTATCGGCTATTGCTCCAAGCGTTGATCTAACCTTTAGCACCACTGATTACGACCTTGGTGCGCGCCGATACAACGCAACTGGCGAAACTTTGCCTGACAGCGTAGTTACTGAACTTAAAGCACACGATGCAATTTTGCTTGGTGCCATCGGCGATCCATCGGTTAAGCCAGGAATTCTTGAGCGCGGTGTGCTGTTACCACTTCGCTTCCAATTGGATCATCACTTGAATTTGCGTCCAGTGAAACTTTACCCAGGTGTCACCTCTCCACTTGTTGGAAAAGGTTCGAAAGAAATTGACTTTGTTGTTTGTCGTGAAGGAACTGAAGGCCCATATGTTGGCGCTGGTGGATTCTTGCGCAAAGACACTCAGCATGAGGTTGCAACCGAAATCAGCATGAACACACGCTTTGGTGCGGAGCGCATTATTCGCGATGCTTTCGAACGCGCTGGACGGCGTCGTGGCAAGGTCACACTCGTTCACAAAACCAATGTGATTGTTTATGCCGGTGATCTATGGCAGCGAGCATTTAATGATGTTGCCGTCGAGTATCCAAACATTGAAACTGATTACTGTCACGTGGATGCAGCCAGCATGTACTTCTTGACTTCACCAGAACGCTTCGACGTTATTGTCACAGACAATTTGTTTGGCGACATTCTTACGGATATC
>JBIIZV010000065.1:0-5291 GCA_044346095.1 Candidatus Nanopelagicales bacterium | reverse complement strand
GCGGTTAGTCGATTTTTGATCAATTGAAACTGCAGGTGAAAGTCCTTCAATGAAATCCACATCTGGTTTATCCATCTGACCAAGGAACTGGCGAGCGTAGGCAGATAGGGATTCAACATATCTGCGCTGACCTTCAGCAAAGATCGTGTCAAAAGCCAGCGAAGACTTCCCAGAACCTGACAGGCCTGTGAAAACAATCAGAGAATCTCGAGGCAGATCAATATTTACGTCTTTGAGGTTGTGCTCGCGAGCGCCTCGAACGATTAACTGATCAACCACATCCCTATGTTAGTTGTCGGTGTCCTTTGGTGCATCAGTGATGCGTCCTGCGTGCGCATGGGCTGTCGGATCCTTACGAACCTTGATGAAGCTGGCCGCAGTCGAGATTACAAGAATGGCAGCGATAACTAAAAGGGAGATAGAGGTTGAAATCTTGGGAATTGATTCATTCACCTCATGTGCGTAAAGCAGGATCAACTTCATGCCAATGAATATCAGGATTACAGACAAGCCAAGTGATAAGTAGACAAGTTTGTCCAAGAGTCCTTTTAGAAGGAAGTACAGCGCGCGAAGGCCAAGCAGCGCAAACGCATTAGCCGAGAACACCAAGAACGGTTCTTGGGTCACACCAAAAGTTGCAGGAATTGAATCAAGTGCGAATAGCAAGTCAGTTGCACCAATGGCGATCATGACCAACAGCATTGGAGTGCCGTATCGCTTGCCCGCTTCTTTAATCGTCAGTTTCGTGCCATGGTATTCGTCAGTGAACGGAATGACTTTACGGATATTTCTCACCATTACGTTTTCACTGGGATCGGGATCTTCGTCCCAGTGTTTAAATAATCCATATCCGGTATAGATCAAGATTGCCCCAAAGATTACAAACGTGAAAGCAAAGGCTTCCAGCGCTGCTGCGCCCAATGCGATAAAAATTGCACGGAAAATCAAGGCTAGTAACACACCGAACAACAACACTCTTTGGTGATAAATACTTGGCACTGCGAACTGCGTGAGAATGATAATAAATACGAATAGATTGTCTACGGATAGCGATTTCTCAACAAGGTACGCTGCGAAGTATTCCGTTCCGAATGTGGATCCGTAACTAGTCCAAACCCAGACACCGAAGGCAACTGCAATTCCAATGTAGAAAACTGACCATAGTGCAGCTTCTTTGAACATTACGTCATGAGGTTTGCGGCTTACTGTCACAAAGTCCAGAACAATAAGTCCCAGAATTCCAACAATCAGAGCGGTCCATAAACCTTGACTTACGTCCATTTGATTTCCTTAAGCTTTAGGGTCTTCGGACCCGAGATGCTCAATAGCATCACCACGGTGCTCCGCTGACTCTTCCATTGCATGTGAAATCTCAGACTGAAGGGCCAATTCTGGGGAACGACGCACTGCAATGAGACTTGTGATTACTGTTACCCCTAAAACGGTTCCAATAAACATCAAAGATTGGGCTATGGTCACATGTGGTGGATGTAAGTCCGTGGTTCCATCAACGGCCTCCAAAAACAGCTTTATTGCAATGAATCCAAGGATTATGGCCAAGCCACGAGCCAAATAGATGATCTTGGATAGTAAGCCGTCCAATAAGAAATACAACTGTCGCAATCCCATCAGGGCGAAAGCATTAGCAGCAAAAACTAGATAAGGCTCTTGAGTCAAGCCAAAAACCGCTGGAATCGAATCCAAAGCGAACAGTAAGTCGGTGGTACCCACAGCAAGAATCACCACAAACAGCGGAGTAATGAATCGCTTGCCGTCAATTTTGGTTATGTATTTAGCACCAACATATTCCCGTGAAGTGGGCACATATTTTTCGACTAATCGAACGAAGCCGTTACCCTCAGGATCCGGCTCTTCATCATGCGATCTCCAGACGGAAATTGCGGTGTAGAGCAGGAACGCAGCGAACACGTAGAAGGTCGCTGCAAACTTAGCGATTGCTGCTGCGCCAATCACAATTAGAATTCCTCGAAGCACGATTGCTATCGCAACACCAATCAATAGCACTCGGTGCTTAAGCATTTCCGGAACTGCGAATGAAGACATGAGAACGAGAAACACAAACAAATTATCAACGGAAAGACTGTACTCAGTTATCCAGCCTGCCAAGAACTGTTGTCCGTACTCAGCTCCGAAATAGTTCCAAACAAAAACCGCAAAACACAGCGCCGCAAAGATGTAAGCCACTACCCAGCGAGCCGCTTGCGTTGGTCCGAAGACGTGCGGCCTGGCATCAACTACTACAAAGTCCAGTACAAATGCGGCAATGAGAATTCCAATTGTGGCAATCCAGATTGTGGTTGATACGTTCATTGGTCAACCATAGCGATGATCGGCATATCTAGGCGTGACCAGCCTGCGCCATTTGTCGCAATTCCTTCTTAAGCTCGTGAATTTCGTCGCGCAATCTTGCTGCTAACTCAAACTGCAATTCGCTGGCAGCGGTGTGCATTTGCTCGGAAAGTTGATCAATCAGGTCCCCTAGATCCCGAGCTGGGATACTTCTTAGGCTCTCTCGGACTGATGTAGGGACTCGGACGCCAGACTTTTGATCCGCCATGAACAAATCTGTATCGTCATCTTCGCGAGTAATCAGATCTGTGATGTCTGCAATCTTCTTGCGTAACGGTTGTGGGTCAAGACCATGTTCCAAGTTGTAAGCCACTTGCTTTGCTCGCCTACGATTAGTTTCATCAATGGCAACGCGCATTGAATCCGTGATCTTGTCTGCGTACATATGTACTTCGCCGGACACATTACGCGCCGCACGACCAATGGTCTGAATTAAGCTGCGGTGACTTCGTAGAAATCCTTCTTTGTCTGCGTCAAGGATTGCAACAAGAGAAACTTCAGGTAAGTCCAAACCTTCACGCAAGAGGTTGATACCGATTAGAACGTCGTACTCTCCCAGTCTTAGTTCTCTAAGCAACTCGACGCGACGTAACGTATCAACTTCTGAATGCAGATACCGAACTCGAATTCCTTGCTCCAGTAGATAATCAGTCAAGTCTTCGGACATCTTCTTGGTTAGCGTTGTAACCAAGACGCGAGTTCCATTAGCTGCTCGCAATCTAATTTCATGAATTAGGTCATCGATTTGACCCTTAGTTGGCTTAACTATGATTTCTGGATCTACCAGACCGGTAGGTCTAATTACTTGTTCAACAACGTCATTTTCAACTACACCCAACTCATAAGGACCCGGTGTAGCCGAGAGATAAACCGTTTGACCAACACGTTCGAGAAACTCTGGCCACTTGAGGGGACGATTATCCATTGCACTTGGCAAGCGGAAGCCGTGCTCTACTAGGGTTCGTTTGCGAGAGGCGTCACCCTCGTACATTGCGCCAATTTGTGGAACTGTCACATGGCTCTCGTCGATAACCAGTAGGAAGTCTTCGGGGAAATAATCAAGCAAACAGTTTGGTGCGGAGCCGGCTTCGCGCCCATCAATATGCCTTGAGTAGTTTTCAATTCCGGAACAGAAGCCAAGGTTCTGCATCATTTCGATGTCATATGAAGTTCGCATCTTGATTCGTTGCGCCTCAAGTAACTTGCCTTGACTTTCAAGTTCAGGGATTCGAATGGCAACTTCGGCCTCAATCGCCGAAATGGCCTTGTTCATGCGCTCCGGTCCAGCCGTGTAATGGGATGCAGGGAAGATGTAGATTTCATTGTCATCGGTGAGAATTTCACCGGTCACTGGGTGCAGTGACATTAGGCGTTCGATCTCGTCGCCGAACATTTCGATTCGAACTGGGTGTTCTTCGTAAACTGGATAAACCTCAATCGTGTCGCCACGAACTCTAAATGTGCCTCGAGTAAAAGCGATGTCATTTCGGTTGTACTGAATATCTACTAATCGGCGTAGCAATGAGTCGCGGTCTAGGCTCTCTCCAACTTTCAGACGAACCATTCGATCGACGTATTCCTGAGGTGTGCCGAGGCCGTAGATGCACGAGACACTTGCCACCACAATTACATCTCTTCGAGTTAGCAAGCTGTTTGTTGCACTATGACGAAGTCTCTCAACTTCCTCATTTACCGATGAGTCCTTTTCGATGAATGTGTCACTCTGAGGGATGTAAGCCTCAGGTTGGTAATAGTCGTAATACGACACGAAATACTCAACTGCGTTATTGGGTAAAAGCTCCCTAAATTCGTTCGCCAGCTGGGCTGCCAAAGTTTTATTGGGGGCTAAAACCAAAGTTGGGCGCTGCAAGCGTTCTATCAGCCAAGCCGTTGTTGCGCTTTTTCCAGTACCGGTAGCGCCGAGTAAAACCACATTCTTGTCACCATTGAGAATTCTCTTCTCAATCTCTTTGATTGCGGCTGGCTGATCCCCAGCGGGTACGAACTCGCTGATTACCTCAAACGGTGCAACTGTGCGCTGCAGATCGGTGATGGGGCGAGTCATGAGTTAAGACTACGCGGTAATTTGTTGCCAGACCTTGGCAACTTGTTCTTGTAGTTGCGCAAGTGATCCGTTGTTTTGAATAACAAAGTCAGCTATTGATTCTCGTTGCTCATCAGTTGCCTGGTTAGCCATTCTGGCGTTGATGTCGTTGAGCTCTAAACCACGTTCTAGCAAGCGTGATCGACGCAACTCAATGTCTGCAGAAACGATGAGGACTTTATCGAATTGGCCTTGCAATTGCTTTTCAAACATCAATGGAGTGTCGTAAACCACTGTGGATGTTTCCGGCAGTGATTCTCGGATTTGAGCCACTCGGTCAATCACAGCTGGATGAATGATGGCCTCGAGTTTGGCGAGTTGCACTGGGTTCTGAAACACCAGTTCAGCGAGCTTCTTTCGGTCAATACTCCCCGACTCGGAAAGTACCGATTCACCAAAGGAGAGAATCGTATTCTCGTAGCCAATCTGCCCAGGCTCTAAGACCTCTCTTGCAATAACATCCGCATCTATAACTACTGCACCCAAGTCGGTGAGGATCTTGGCTACCGTGGATTTACCACTGCCAATTCCACCTGAGAGTCCTAAGTACACGCTCCCTACCCTAATCGTTGGACTACACCAAACAACTCCGCGAATAGAAAAAGCGGCTGTCAATCAAATGACAACCGCTTCTTCTAGTTTTGCTTATTCGGCTTTGTCGGCCAATTCTGTTCTTAGTGCCTGTAGGCCTGCATCATCTGAAAGTGTTCCTTCAGATGATGTTTCGCCGGAGTATGAAGTTGGAACTTCAGCATCAGCGTTAGCTGCGGCATCAGCCTTCTTGGACTCGCCAACAGCAAGCTTGTGAGCTTCCCAC
>JBIIZV010000064.1:0-5347 GCA_044346095.1 Candidatus Nanopelagicales bacterium | reverse complement strand
CCTATGCCGAAGCACCGGGTCTTGCGTTCACTCACGCCCTAGGGCGCATAAGCCTATGTAGTGACGATGTAGGGCTCAAGCTTGTGTGGCTTCACGATCCAAGGTGAAAGGATCACCCACGGACCAACCATCTTCAAGCAAAGGACCTTGCGCCAGTCGAGTAACCCGAGGTGGGATCTCCTGGGCGAAGTCCGCAACTTTTTTCAGAGCTGCCAGAACATCGTCTGGTCGAACAGCTGGCACGCCATGCCGAACGACTACTTGAAGTATGGCACAGTCAGAGCCCATCTCCACATTTGCCCGAATTACCGCGGTTCTGGCGTCAAAGGTTCTGATTCCAGACTTGGTCAAGCGATCGACCAAAACCTCAGATTCCGACATAAAGGCATCGAGGGCACCCTGCAATGTTTCTTGGGAAGTGCCTGGAAGTTCTATGCTCCAGTGGCTTGCCTCAAGACGCGCAACAAAATCTGGAGTCCGAGCCTCGACTACGGCCAGGATGTCCAGGCCTGGTGGCAAGACTTCGTCCAGCACGGCCAAAAGTTTGTCAGGGTCAACGAACTGAACCACACCAATTTCGACATACTCGGCTTCACTGGCAACACCAGTTGGTGCTGCGTTGGCATAGGAAATCTTTGGATGCGGTGAAAATCCTGCGCTGTATGCCATCGGAACTCCAGCACGCTTTAATGCCCGTTCAAATGCACGCTGAAAATCTCGATGGGAAGTAAAGCGGAGACGATCTCGTTTAGCGTGTTGAATTCTTAACTTTTGAACAGCCGGGATGATCTCGCGACCTGGATCACGATCACGCGCCACTGTTTGCAACTACCCGAGATGGAATGACAGGCATTGGAAGCATTACGGCATTGGTTGGACCAACTTGGATCTCTGTACCCATGTGATCGCAAACTCCACAGTCAAAACATGGAGTCCAGCGGCAGTCATCAACTTCAACTTCGGAAAGTGCGTCTTGCCAATCGTCCCAGAGCCATTCTTTGTCCAAACCTGAATCTAAGTGATCCCATGCAAGTACTTCAGATAGATCGCGCTCTCTGATGGTGTACCAGTTAACGTCTACTGGTTCATCTGCAAATGCAATTTCAGCCGCAGCCATCCATTTGTCGTATGAGAAGTGTTCGCTCCAACCATCGAAACGTTGACCATCGCGCCAAACCTGTTCAATTACTTTTCCAACACGTCGATCGCCGCGAGAAAGCAAGCCTTCAACTACGCCTGGCTTGCCATCGTGGTAGCGAACACCAATTGATTTTCCAAATTCCCGATCTTGGCGAATTGCATCACGCAATTTGTACAGTCGTGAGTCTGTGGTTTCGTGATCAAGTTGCGCGGCCCACTGGAATGGTGTGTGTGGCTTTGGCACAAAGCCACCGATAGATACTGTGCAGCGGATATCTTTACGACCCGATGCTTCACGACCTGCTTTGATAACTTCGTGCGCAAGACGAGCAATCTGTAATACGTCTTCATCTTCTTCAGTTGGCAAGCCACACATGAAGTAAAGCTTCACTTGGCGCCAACCAGATGCATACGCAGCGGTTACAGTGCGAATCAAATCTTCTTCAGTAACCATCTTGTTGATGACCTTGCGGATTCGCTCACTGCCACCTTCCGGCGCAAAAGTTAATCCACTACGGCGACCATTTCGAGAAAGCTCATTTGCTAAGTCAATGTTGAAGGCATCAACCCGAGTACTTGGCAGTGAAAGCGAAGTCTGTGAGTCTTCGTACCTATCTGCAAGACCCTTAGCGATTTCAGCAATTTCAGAGTGATCCGCACTGGAAAGTGAAAGTAGGCCAATTTCTTCATAGCCAGTCTTTTCTAGGCCATTTGCAACCATGTCAGCGATCGTTGTCATAGAACGCTCACGTACTGGACGAGTAATCATGCCCGCTTGGCAGAAGCGGCAACCACGAGTGCAGCCGCGGAAAATTTCCACGCTCATTCGTTCGTGAACGCTCTCTGCAATTGGAACTAGTGGAGCCTTTGGGTATGGCCACTCATCTAGATCCATAACGGTGTGCTTTGCTACGCGCCATGGCACACCTGGACGGTTAGGTGAAACTCGGCGGATACGACCGTCTTCCAAATACTCGACATCGTAAAACGCTGGGACATACATAACGCCAGACTTGGCAAGACGCATTAGCAGTTCATCGCGTCCGCCAGGGCTACCTTCGTTCTTGAATGCGGCAATGATGTCGGTAATTGCAAGTACTGCTTGCTCACCATCACCAAGTACTGCGCCGTCAATAAACATTGAGATAGCTTCTGGATTAAATGCTGCGTGACCACCTGCAATAACAAGTGGATGAGTTTCATCACGATCAACTGCATGTAACGGGACGCCCGCTAAATCAATTGCAGTGAGCATGTTGGTGTAACCAAGTTCAGTTGAAAATGAAACGCCAAGTGCATCGAATGCGCCGACTGGTCTGTGGGCATCAACTGTGAATTGCGGAACATCGTTCTCCCGCATTAACTTTTCTAAGTCCGGCCAAACTGCGTAAGTACGCTCACATAAAGTGTCAGCGCGTTCATTAAGTACTTCGTACAAAATCTGAACACCTTGGTTGGGAATACCAACTTCGTAAGCATCGGGATACATCAGACACCAACGAACTAACGTGTCATCCCATGGCTTTACGACAGCGTTAAGTTCACCACCAACGTATTGAACAGGTTTTTGCACCCGAGGCAATAACTGTTCCAGTGCCGGAAATACAGACTGGACCGTCATTTATAACCCTTTACAGTTTTGGGAAAAATAGTGCGATCTCGCGTGCCGCAGATTCTGGTGAATCTGATCCATGCGAAACGTTTAGTTGTGTCTCAGTTGCTAGGTCACCGCGAATGGTTCCCATCGCGGCGTTAACTGGATTTGTGGCACCCATCATGGTTCGCCATGCTGCAATTGCTTCGTTGCCTTCAATTACAGCTGCAACCAGTGGTCCACCGCTAATGAAATCAACTAAGTCTTTGAAGAAAGGCTTATCTACGTGCTCGGCGTAGTGGGTTTCGGCAATTGAGCGCTCTAGTGTGCGCATTTCTAAGGCAACGATTTTGAAGCCTTTGCGCTCAATGCGAGAGATTACTTCGCCAATTAGACCGCGTTCGACGCCATCTGGCTTTACAAGGACAAGGGTACGTTCAGACATGTTCTTAATCTTAAAGGGTTTCTCGGGCTGCCTTTGCCTCGTCAACTTTGTTATTCATCACATAGGCCAATCCCCAAATCAAAAGGAACAAAATTCCTGGGAAAAGCAGCGGACGGACAAAAATTCCAACTCCAATAATGATCACTTGAACCACAATTCCGGTAGTAATCGCAGCTCTTTTATCGTGCCGCACTCCACCCACAGCCAAGATGCACAAAACCATCAATAGGAATGTGGCCCACAGAGCCAGGGTTCTGTCGACGTCGTAAACAACAATTGAAACCGGAATTGATAGTCCTAAAACAATCGCTTCAAAGAACAAGATTGCGCTGCCCATTACCTTCATTTGATTCTCATCTCTACTAGGTATTGGTCTTACCCATAATTAAGCGTGCCGCTGCTGCCGTGACGACTGATCCAGTTACCACAACGCCAATGCCATTCATTCCAGCATCATCTGCCATTTCGATAGCGCGATCGATTGCACTTGTCAGGTTTGATTCAACATGAACCCGATCTTCACCAAATACTTGAATTGCAAGTTCGGCAATCTCAGGTGCCAGCATGGCACGCTGCGCACCATTCCAAGTCACAACTACATCGGTCATGACTGGTTCGAGTGCTTGCAGCACGCCAATCACATCTTTATCTGCCATAACTGAGATCACGCCAATTACTTGATCAAAAGTAAATGACTCTTCGAGCGCAGTTGCCAATACGGCGGCGCCATGTGGATTGTGTGCGGCGTCAACAATTACTGTCGGACTTCTTCGCACTACTTCTAGTCGACCTGGCGAAGCAACAGAACCGAATCCTTCCCGAACTGCATCAATGTCCAAAGTCAGAGTTCCACCAAAGAAAGCTTCGACTGCGGCTAAGGCTACGGACGCGTTTGCGGCTTGATGTGCTCCGAATAAAGGCAAAAGAATATCTTCATACGATCCGTTTAGTCCATCTAGGTTTAAGGCTTGGCCGCCGATCGCTAATGCGCGATCGCGCACTGAAAACTCAACACCTTGTCTGGCAACCATCGCATCGACAGTCGCAGCTCGCGCAAGCAATACTTCTGCAGGTCCTGGACTTTGATACGACAGGACTGCAATTGATCCAGACTTGATGATTCCAGATTTTTCGATCGCGATTTTCTCCACGGTGTCGCCAAGATAATCAGCATGATCCATTCCAATTGGAGTAACAACGCTTACTTGAGGTGCCACAACGTTGGTTGCATCCCAAGTGCCACCCATGCCAACTTCAACAACTGCTACGTCAACAGGTGCGTCTGCGAAAGCTGCGAAGGCCATTCCGGTCAGAACTTCAAAATACGACATGGCGGGGCCACCGTTTGCCAAACTCTCGCTGTCAACGATCGCCAGGTATGGCTCAAGCTCGTCATAAATCTCAACAAACTTCTCAGCTGGAATTGGTTCACCACTTAAGCGGATGCGCTCAGTTACTTGATGTAAGTGAGGACTAGTCACTAGACCTGTGCGTAGCCCCATGGCTCGCAACAAGGATTCAATCATTCGGGCGGTAGAGGTCTTGCCATTCGTACCAGTGATATGGATTACCGGGTAAGCAAATTGTGGATCTCCCAAAAGGGTCATCAAATGGCTGATTCGATCCAGACTTGGTTCAATTTTGGTTTCTGGCCAGCGCGATTCTAGGACGTCCTCAACTCGGTCAAGTTCTTGATTTTCAGTCGAAGTCATGAATTAAGTCTAAGTGTGTTTAATTGTCTAGGATTAGGGATCATGAGCGCGCAACGAATGCCAGAAAAGCCAACACTTGACGGTTTGGAATCCAAGTGGATGCAGACCTGGGATAAAGCTGGCACCTATTCATTTGATCGCAGCGCAACTCGCGAAAACGTCTTCAGTATCGATACTCCCCCGCCAACTGTCAGCGGCTCGCTTCACGTGGGTCACGTTTTCTCTTACACACACATTGACTGCGTAGCGCGCTACCAAAGAATGAATGGCAAGTCTGTCTTCTACCCAATGGGTTGGGATGACAACGGACTTCCAACTGAACGAAGAGTCCAAAACTATTTTGGCGTTCGTTGCGATCCTTCACTTCCTTACGATGCAAACTTTCAGCCACCCGCAGAGCCAGGTAAAGACCAAATCGCAATCTCCCGACGCAACTTTGTTGAGTTGTGTGAGCAG
>JBIIZV010000062.1:0-5436 GCA_044346095.1 Candidatus Nanopelagicales bacterium | reverse complement strand
ATGAAGTCCTTTAGGAACCAACCAGCGGAAAGCATTCCACCCTCTCGGGATCCAACATTGGCTATGTCAGCTACTAAGGAATCGAGTTCTGGGCGCAGCTCTTCAGGTAGCGGCATAGGCCAGAATTCTTCACCGGCGCGATCAGCACTTGCCTTGATTGCATCACGAACTTGGTCATCGCCCATTACGCCGGCGGTGCGATGCCCAAGTGCCACGACAGCAGCACCAGTCAATGTTGCAATGTCGATAACTACATCGGGATTGTCTTCGGCAGCACGTACTAACGCATCCGACATTACAAGGCGGCCTTCGGCGTCAGTGTTTAGAACTTCGATGGTGCGACCACCGTAAGTAGTTATGACATCACCTGGGCGCTGCGCTCCTCCACCTGGCATATTTTCAGCACAAGCTGCATATGCGGTGACAGAAACGTTTAATTCTAAATCTGCAATTGCGCGAATAGTTGAAATGACAGCAGCAGCACCCGACATGTCATCTTTCATGTGGTGCATATTTGCTGGTGGCTTAAGTGAGATGCCGCCAGTATCAAATGTGATGCCTTTACCAACCAATGCAACATGCTTAGTGGCACCCTTCGGACGGTATTCCATGCGAATCAATCGAGGTGGGCGAGTTGAACCCTGGCCCACGCCAAGGATTCCGCCGTAACCGCCAGCAGCCAAAGCTTTCTCGTCAAGAATTTCAACTTTAACTTTTGTTCCTGACAAAAATGTTTTTGCTTCTCGAGCCAAGTCGGCAGGTGCCAGGTGTAATGGCGAAGCATTAATTAAATTGCGAGCAAAGTTGATTCCTTCAGAAAGAACTTGCGCCCGGTGAAGTGCATCGCGGTATTCACTGGTTCGGGTTTTTGATGTGAAGAGCGCAATTGAAGCAACTGGTGACTTTGCCTTCTTTAACGTTGCGGAGCGATGTTCGGTAAATGAATAGGATCCAAATGCAGCACCCTCAAGTAATGCTCCGGCATCCAGTGGTCCTTCAACTGTTATCGCAATGGCAACTTTCTTAAATCCGCCAAGACTTCGCACTGCGCTACCTGCGGCACGACGAAGCCGTTCATGTGAAATCTCATCCTTCGTACTGCCAAGACCTACACCAACAATTACTTCAGCATCAGCCAGAGCTCCAGCCGGGATTCGAGTAATTTCATCTTTTGCACCCGTGGCACCAACCTCCTTGAATGCCGCAGCAATTTTGGTTGCAGCAGCCTTAGGAATCGAATCGGATATAACCGCCAATTGGCCATCACTTGATAAACCAACGACCACGGCATTTACATAAGACGTAAGCGGGTTTCCGGTTTTGTAGCTAAGCGATGGGACTGTTGGGGTGACGGTGATGGTCATAAAGTTCTCCGATTGAGCTAGGTAGTTTCTCTTGGTCTCGGTGGTGCATAACAAACGGTACTAGTACGGTTTGAGTATGTCTTTAGTTCCCTTACATGAAACGCATCTGTCCCTTGGCGCCAAGATGGGACCATTTGGCGGCTGGGATATGCCGATTGAATACACCGCAGGCACTGTGGCTGAACATACTGCAGTTCGCACTGCAGTTGGTATTTTCGATGTTTCGCACATGGGTAAAGTCCGAATTTTGGGCGCTGGTGCGTATGCGTTTGCAAATAGCGTTTTCACAAATGACATTGATCGGATTAAGCCAGGTCAAGCCCAGTATTCGATGCTGTGCAATGACGCCGGTGGCGTTATCGATGACTTGATCGTCTATTTAGTTAGCGATGAAGAAGTTCGATTTATTCCAAATGCTGGTAATGCCAGCACGGTAGTTGCGCATCTTGAAAAACTCGCGCCAGCTGGAATAGTTATTGAGAACAATCATCTAAGCCAAGGGATCATTGCAGTTCAAGGTCCAAACGCCAGCAGAGTGGTAGGTGCTCTTGGGCTACCAACTGATCACGACTACATGGCATTTGCTGATGCAAAATGGAATGACTTTGCAGTAAGTATTTGCCGTACTGGCTATACCGGGGAGCCAGGCTACGAACTTGTAATTGAGAATGCCGGCTTAGTTGCAATCTGGAACGCGCTGCTTGCAGCTGGTGCAGAATTAGGAATTTTGCCATGTGGTCTAGGTGCGCGTGACACTTTGCGCACTGAGATGGGTTATGTTCTGCATGGCCAAGACATCAGTCCAGACATCAGCCCTGTTCAAGCAAGAACTGGTTGGGCAGTTGGTTGGAACAAGGAGGCTTTTGGCGGTAAGGCTGCATTGACTGCAGAAAAAGCTGCTGGAGCTAAACGAGTTGCTTGGGGATTGCTTGCAACCGGTCGTGGAATTCCGCGAAGTCACATGCAAGTAAAAAATGCTTCTGGGGATGTCGTTGGTGAAACAACTAGTGGAACTTTCTCACCAACTTTACAAAAGGGAATTGCTTTGGCACTGCTTTCGCCAGAGGTTTCACTTGGCGACAATCTGGTAATTGATGTTCGCGGCAGAGATCTTGAAGTAGTTGTAACGAAGCCACCGTTTGTAGATGCAGCAACCAAATAACTACTTGTTGCGTTCAGGAATAACTACCGGTCCAGATTCGTGAGTTAGGACGGTTACTTTTGCGCCGTAGTGCTTCTCTATGTTTTCTGGAGTTAAGACGGACTCCGCAGATCCAGATACGACTACATTGCCTTCGGCTAAGAGCATCAAGCTATCCGGGTAGAGCCCAGAAACTGTCAGATCGTGCATTGTCGAAACGACTGCGATCTTATTTTCTTTACGCAGTCTGTCTATAAGTTCCAGCACTTCTTGCTGGTAACCAACATCGAGTGCGGTCGTTGGTTCATCAAGAAGAATGATCGGACTTGCTTGAGTCAGTGCTCTCGCAATAGCCACTCGTTGACGTTCGCCCCCCGAGAGAGTCGCTACATCTCGATCAATGAAGTTATCTAAATCCAATTCTGAAATTACATAATGGGCAATTTCTAAATCTTTTGGCGACTCCGTTGCCAACATCTTCAGATGAGCAGTGCGACCTAGGAGCACGTAATCAAAAACTCGCATTCCCGCGGGCATGACTGGCTCTTGAGCAACGTAAGCGATCCAACAGGCGCGGTCACGCTCAGATAACTCGCGAACATTCGACCCATCGATCAAGATCTCGCCCGTGGAAGGAATGATCCCAGCGAGTGACTTAAGCAAAGATGATTTGCCAGCACCATTTGGGCCAATAATGCAAATCCATTGCCCAACACTTACTTCAAGTTCGACGTTGTTTACGATAACTTTTCGATCAAGCTCAACATGCAAGTTGCGCACACTTAAAGTTGTCATGTCACAGATCCGTTCTTACTTGAACCAAGCACAAATAGGAAGAATGGTGCACCAAGAAGGGCAGTGACGACACCAATCGAAATCTCTTGTGGTGCCAGAAGGGTGCGCGCCAAGATGTCGGCTAGAACCAAAAAGATTCCACCGTAAATTATGGAAAGAGGCAACAAGATTCGGTATGAGTTTCCAACAATCAATCGAAGAATATGCGGAACGATAATTCCCACGAACCCGATCAATCCAGTTACTGCAACAGCTGCTGCAGTTCCGAGTGAAGCTGCAACGATGATTGCGCCTCTAGCCCTAGCAACTGGAAGTCCCATGGTTAGAGCCTCCTCGTCACCAACGGCAAATACATCAAGAACTCGTCGATACCTAAGAAGAATAATTATGCAAATAAGAATGTATGGCGTAATGATTGCTAAGTCATTCCAGCCTGAAGTTGATAGACGACCAAGAACCCAAGCATAGATTTCGCGAATCTTGTCGGTGTTTTGTTGTTGCAACAAAGTTTGAATTGCAGTTAACAAGCTAGCGACCGCAACACCAGCAAGAATCAATGCAGTTGATGACCTGCCGGCAATCGCTGACCTGCCAAGTGAGTAGGTGAGTAGTACTGCACCTAGCGCACCAGCAAATGCAGCCAATGGCAAAAGAATTCGTGATCCGCCCGAACCATTAAAGATTGCAATGGTGGCACCTAATCCGGCACCCGCAGAGACACCAAGCAAGTATGGATCTGCAAGTGGGTTTCGAAAAGTTCCTTGGTAAGCGCAACCAGCTGTTGCAAGCATTGCTCCAACTACAAATGCCAGCAGCACACGAGGAAGCCGCAATTGCCAAATGATTGTTGATTCCGAACTTGTCGAACTAGAGACAGTTCCAAATATGTTGCTAGAGATTTCAGACCAGATAGTTAGCGGCGCAAGTGAGACAGCACCTATTGAAACTCCGAGAGTCAAGGTAAACAGAACAGCGACAGCACTAATGACCCACGCAAAAGGTGTGATCCGTCGTGCTGTCGCTGTTCTCATGCTTATCTACTTATTCATTTTTACTTATTGAGCGGTAACTGTTAGTACGCCATCAACGATTGCTTTTACGAAATCAACCGTGCGTGGGCCCCAGCGTGAAGCAATGTCGTCATCAAGTTCCACAACGCTATTTGTGGCAATTGCTGACAGGCCTTCGAAGCCAGGGCGTTGCGCTAAAGTTTCAGCCGTTTGGCCACAGCACTTTGTGTCCGCCAGGAACACAATTGCAGGGTCAGCATCAACAATGAACTCAGGCGAAAGCTGTGGGTAACCACTGGCTGCGTCTGCTGCGGCATCAGCAATGTTGGTTAATCCAGCTAATGCATAAATAGAGCCAATGAAAGTTGCTGATGTAACGGTGTACAGCGTGTTATCCAACTCGTGGAAGTAAGTAAGTCCTGCTGCCTCTGCAGGTACTTGTGCGATCGCAGTTTCGATTTCGGACTTCATTTGCGATGTCAATTCTTCAGCTTTAGCTGATTGACCGGTTGCAGTTCCTAGCTCGGCAATCTGTAAGTAGGTGTCATCTAATGTGGCCGCGGCATACTGAACGAGAACTGGAATTTCTGCAGCTGTCAGCGCTGCCACGATTCCATCAACGTCAAAGCTGACAACAACTAGATCAGGGGACAGCGCCACAATTGATTCCAAGTTAGGCGTAAATCCTGAGAGATCAGACTTTGGCGCCTCTGCCGGGTAGTTCGATTGATCATCAACAGCGATTACCTGATCTCCTGCATCAATTGCAAACAAAATTTCAGTTGCAGTTGGTGAAAGCGAAATAATCGCATCTGGCTGCTCTGGGATGACAACAGAAGTTCCGTTGTTTTCGATTGTTACTGGAAAGCTGGATGCAACTGTTGGCGCAGCACTTTCAACTGAGGATGAACTTGATTGGCCACAAGCAGTTAGAAACAGTGCACTAACTGCAACGACCACATGGATTTTCTTGAACATATATCTCCTTGTGTGGTCGAAGAAATATCCGACGCAACACACACAAGGTGTGATTCGGCGAACTCTTCCTCGAGAGTTTTTACGACAACCACATTCCCAGGCGACCTGACTTGTGATCTTTCAATCACTTCACAGTTGCGGGACAGCG
>JBIIZV010000061.1:0-5527 GCA_044346095.1 Candidatus Nanopelagicales bacterium | reverse complement strand
GGAGCAACTAGGTTCTCTGGATTTGTAATTCCAGCGGCTTCCAGTAGCTCAGTGGTTTGGGTTACTAACGTCATTAAATTGTTTGCACCAAAAGTTAAGGCTGCGTGATATAGCCCGCGATTTTCTTCGGGAACCCAAATTGGTTCGCCGCCGATTTCTACTACTATTGTTTCAGCTACCGGGCGCAAAGTCTGAACTGTTGTGATTCCAAATGGACATGCAGAAAGACGATTCAGATCGATGCTTGTTCCGGTGAACGTCATGACTGGATGGAGTGCCAGCGGCAAACAGCCTTGATCTGTCAGCGGGCGAAGAATTTCAATTCCATATCTGCCTGAAGCATGCATTACAAAAGTTCCCGGGCTAACAGCATTGGTTGCAGCTAAACCATTAACGACTTGGCTGAGGTAATCATCTGGCACCGTCAAGAGAATCAGGTCTCGATCTTTAACTGCATCTTCAATTGAAGTAACCGGAACACCAGGTAAAAGTGATTCAGCTCTTAGTTTTGAGATATCACTAACTGCAGTGCAGGCGCGGATGTTGTGTCCCGCTCGCTTTAGGGCAGCACCTAACACGGAACCGGCTCTGCCAGTTCCGACTACGCCAACGTCAAGGCGTGGAGGTTTTTCGGTCCAAGGCTCATCGCTCTCGGCCATCGTGTTGACCACGTAATAAGACTAGTAGCAACTTTCTAAATGTCGAATAAATCGATAAATCTCCAGGGGTATGACACGATAAGTCCCGTGGTTGAGCGCAGCAGAGTGGGGATCTCTCCCCTAGATACAGCTAGGTCTGATCACACCTCAAACTTGGCATTACATGCCCCAGCAACTCACGGGATGATGCGAATCGATTGTGAGTATGACGGCGAGATTATTAACTCTGCTAAACCAATTCTCGGTTCGATGCATCGAGGTGCCGAAAAGCTTTTCGAGTCTCGCGACTACCGACAAGTCATCGCGCTTGCCAATCGTCATGAATGGTTAAGTGCCTACTCAGGCGAAGTAGGTGTCGCGCAACTAGTCGAGACCGCACTTGGCATCGAAGTTCCCGATGCCGCCCAGTGGTTTCGCACGTTACTCCTGGAATACAACCGAGTGACTTCGCACCTAGCTTTTCTGGCAGGATTTCCATGGCAAGACCAGCAATTGATTGAGAGCCTAAGAAAGTCCCGTGAGCTTTGGGTGAATCACTATCGCGTTTATACCGGAAGTCGGATGCATCCGATGTTGACTCGAATCGGTGGGCTAACTCACGCGCCATCTGCTGAGTGGTTAGAACAAGTTCAGCATCTTTGCTTTAATACTGCGCAAATTGTTCTGGAAACTAATTGGCTAGAACTGCTAACCGAATACGAAGCAGTTGGCGTCTTAACTAAAGCTCAGGCAATTGAGTCTGCCGTCAGTGGCCCTGTTGCTCGCGCAAGTGGCTACGCCATCGATTTGCGAGAGACTGCTAGTGGACTGAAGTATTCCGAACTCGAAAGTTTTGCAGTTGTTCTGCAAACATCGGGAGATGTCAGTGCACGAATGTTGCAGCTTGTAGACGAGGTCACTGTTTCGCTAGCGATGATTTCAGAATTAAATGAGCCATGCACTTTTCACTTCGCTGACGAAGTAAATGTCTTGCTTCCAAAAGTGGTTCGAGTTCCGGAAGGAAGTTACGAGCACAGTATTGAAACTCCATTAGGAATCGCATCGTGGTTCTTGGTTTCCAGAAATGACAAAATGCCGTATCGATTGAAATTGCGCCCTGCTAGTTTGCACACAGTTTTGGCATTATCAAATGTGTTACCTGGGACAAACAAAAAATATTTTGACGCAGTAGTGGCAAGTATGCCGTTTATTGCAGGGGATGCTGACCGTTAGTCTTTGCGCTTCAATGCCAATTCAGCTAGGTCAGCAAGGCGAACCATTAAGTTTTCAATTAACTTCTGGGATGAATCAAGTCGATCGCGTAGATCCTTAATTTCATCTCGCATGATTACAAGCTCTAGCGAATGAGACTGATCAGCAGCTTCATCAATGATTATTGTTGGCGAAGACTGTTGCGTTGATTGAGTGAATACTCTTGGCTCTTCGCGAGTCTCTGTCATTACTGACTCTGCTCTTGGAGCTTGTTGTTGTTGAGTTGTACTTTGGGTAAAAACTGGTTCTGGTGATGGTTCTGGTGCGACCGGTTGTTCAACAGCTACATCAGTTTCAAACAAAGAATCAAATGACTTTGGTTCTTCGATAATTTCGGCAACTGGAGTTGGAATTGGTTCTGGAGCGACGACAGTTGGTGATTCAGTTTGAGCGGCCGGAATAAACGGTGGCGCTTCTTGAACTGAAACTTCGACTGGCGCAAAAATCGGATGCTCAAAACTTTGTGACACGCGATTAATGTTTGTTTGCAAACTTGCGCGCATTTGTGCAATTCGACGTCGAGCTTCTTCTAATGCTTCGGCTGGAGAAACTACGAAGTCTGGATCAGGCACAATCTCGGTTGGAAAATCGTATGGCCTTACTTCAACAACTGGTTCACGAACTGTCATTGGCACATCAGAAGCTAAGTCATCTGGCGCAATAAATTCCGATTCATCACTAGCGACAACTTCAATTGGAGCCCAAGCATTGGCATCAACATTTGGTACAGAAGCTTCAAAACTTGAAACTCGATTTTCTTCACGAGCTTTTGCTTGATCAAGAGTTTCGCCAGACTTAATAAGCGGAACCCAACCGGTGTACTCGCCACGAATGATCTCATCTGCATCAGGTGGTAGCGGTGGCCTGCGACGAATCATGGTGTCTTCGTCGATTGGCATGAACAGATCGATTGGTGGAGCCAAGGTTGGCTCGTCCACATTGCTAATGTCCCAAACCGGTGCAGTTAAGGGATCCCATTCTTCGGAGCGCGCGTCATTAACTGAGTCATCAGTAGACATTTTTTCGCCTCCTAGGGAAGATGTGGAGAACCCAAGCCTATGGGCATTTTGTGCACATGTGAAACTGTGAATCCATGTAATGCTTGGAAGCATGGGGTTTCTGGCCAATTCGGCTCTTGCACTCGGGGCTACCGGCGTAGGAAGCCTGGCTTATGGCTTTGTTGAGGCCCAAGCATTTAAAGTCCGTGAGCTTGATTTGGAATTACTTCCAGCAGGCAGCGACTCTATTCGAGTGCTCCATATTTCAGATCTGCACATCACCCCCGCTCAAACTCGAAAAATCAATTGGGTTAAGTCACTTGCCAAACTTGAGCCTGACTTTGTCGTGGGCACCGGAGATTTCTTGGCACACCAGCTCGCTGTTCCAGCTGTTGTTGAAGCCATGAACGAATTGATGGAAATGCCTGGAGCTTTTGTTTTAGGAAGCAATGACTACTTTGCGCCGACGATAAAGAATCCATTCATGTATTTCAATAAGGATCGAGAGATCCGTGCCGAAGGTGCTGCACTTCCAACGTCTGATTTAGTTGAAGAACTAACCGATGCAGGTTGGCTAGATTTAAACAACAAACAGAGCACTGCTGTGGTCAACGGCGTGAAGATTCACTTTCGTGGCACAGATGATCCGCACATCAATAAGGATGACTACGCAGCTGTTGCAGGTTCGTTTGATTCTGATGCATTTGCTTTTGGCGTAACGCATGCTCCGTACAAAAGAGTTTTACAAAGTTTTGAAACTGATAATGCAGATTTAGTTCTAGCTGGGCACACTCACGGCGGGCAAATATGTATTCCGTTTTACGGAGCGTTAGTTACGAACTGTGATTTGCCACAAGGCCAAGCAAAGGGATACTCAACCTTTGGTGAAAGCAAAATGCCTATGCATGTTTCGGCTGGTGTTGGAACATCACCGTTTGCACAAATTCGAATTGCTTGTCGCCCAGAGGCAACCCTAATTACGCTGAGTGCAAAAAGAAATAGCTAAATTCTTAATTGAACTCTTTAGCAACTACTTCTGCAATCTGCGCAGTGTTTAACGCAGCACCCTTGCGCAAGTTGTCACCACAAACAAAGAAATCAATTTCATTTGGATATTCTTTGGAAACTCGAATTCGACCAACGACTGTTGGATCGGTTCCAACAACATCAATTGGCGTTGGGAAAATTTTATTTGCCGGGTCATCAGTAACAACCACACCTTCAGCGTCAACTAGCAATGCCCGAACTTCATCCGCAGTCACTGCGCGATCAAGAACGGCATGCACTGCTAGTGAGTGAGTAGTAACAACTGGAACACGAACACATGTTGCGTGCACCTTTAACTCTGGCTTACCAAGAATTTTGCGTGATTCGTTACGAACTTTAAGTTCTTCACTTGTGTAGTCATTTTCAGAAAGTGATCCAGCCCATGGCACAACATTCATTGCAAGCGGTGCTGGGAAAACATCGTTATTTGTTATGACGTTACGAACGTCTTTTGTTTCGCTTCCCAAGTTCTTACCTGCAACTGCATCAAGTTGCTCATGGAGTGCATCAATGCCACCTTGGCCCGCACCTGATGCAGCTTGGTAAGAAGCGACAACAAGTTCCTTAACGCCAAATGCTTTTTCTAGTGCGCCAACAACCACAATCATTGAAAGTGTTGTGCAGTTTGGATTCGAGATGATTCCACGCGGGCGATTACGAGTTTGTTCAGCGTTTACTTCTGGAACTACTAATGGCACATCAGCATCCATGCGGAATGCGCCACTGTTATCTACTGCAATTACGCCTTTAGCCGCAGCAATTGGTGCCCACTTGGCGGAAATTTCATCTGGCACATCGAACATTGCAACGTCGACGCCATCGAAGGCCGCTTCCGTTAGTTCTTCTACAACGACATCCTGACCGCGAACCTGTAGGACTTTTCCAGCTGAGCGGGCTGAGGCAAGCAGCTTGATCTCGCCCCAAACATCTGGACGAGTTGAAAGTATGTCTAGCATTACCGTGCCAACGGCACCAGTTGCGCCGACTACAGCAAGGGTTGGTTTCTTTGTCATTACTTAACGTCCTGTTCCACCATAAACAACGGCTTCGCCGTCAGCGTCCAAACCAAATGCAGTATGAATTGCAGATACTGCTTTTGTTGCATCGTCTGCGCGAGTAACAACTGAGATTCGAATTTCAGAAGTTGAGATCATTTCAACGTTCACACCAGCGCCTGCGATTGCCTTAAAGAAAGTTGCAGACACACCAGGATGTGAACGCATGCCAGCACCAACCAAAGAAATCTTTGCGATGTTCTCATCAGTGTCGATGTCCTTGAAGTTAACTTCTTTTTCGATTCGACGAAGTGCAAGCTCTGCCTTTGTCGCGTCACCGCGAGGGCAAGTGAACGTAACATCAGTTGCGCCTGACTCGTGAACACTTACGTTCTGAACAATCATGTCCATGTTGATGCCAGCATCGGCAACAGCCTGGAAGATAGCGGCTGCCATACCTGGACGATCAGGAACACCAACGACTGTAATCTTGGCATCTCCTAAATCATGTGCGACGCCGGCGATGATCGGTTGTTCCATAATTGCTCCTACTTTGGACAACTTCTTTAACTTGGAC
>JBIIZV010000008.1:0-17624 GCA_044346095.1 Candidatus Nanopelagicales bacterium | reverse complement strand
TGTATGTCGCGGACCAGCTAAGTTTCTAACATTCTCAAGAATCAGAAACTTTGGACGCTTAGATTGAACTATCGTCATAATGTCAAAAAATAAAGTTCCTCTTGTTGAATCTAATGTGCCTAGTTGTGCGCCTGACTTGCTAAATGGCTGGCACGGAAAACCAGCGCACAATACATCGTGATCTGGAATCAACTTATCAATCATCTTTGAAGTCTTATCTGTGCCATCATCATTCAAAGTAAGCGAGCGAATATCTCCAACCCACTTTCCATCTTTCATCTCAGGCCAAGTGCTTAGGTAAACCTTTTTGCAGGTCTCTTCAATGTCTGATGCTAAAACACACTCTCCACCAAATTCGGGGCTCGATAATGCATGATGAAATCCACCCACCCCAGCAAAAAGGTCGATGAATTTAAATGCAGGCGCTTTTGTAGACATAATTTCTCCTCTCGACAGAAGCCGAGTCAATGACAGTCACGCTGTCGTTTGGGATTTACCCTGTCATCATCCTACGAGGGTCTGACAATTATTCAGCTTCAGGTTACAAGTTAAATCTCGCCGTTACTGGGGCGTGATCGCTCCACCTTTGCGCGTAAGAATCGGCTCTACCAACCACAATCTCTTTGCAATGTGGCGCTAGTGCCGAATTTGCAACATGGTAATCAATTCTCCAGCCAGCATTGTTATCGAAGGCCTGTCCGCGCCACGACCACCAGGTGTAAGGACCTTCGACTTCGCCAGCATGCTTTCGCCCTAAGTCAACAACTCCAACTTTGTCGAACCACTTATCAAAGTAAGCGCGCTCTTCTGGAAGGAAACCAGCTTTAGTTAAGTTGCCTTTCCAATTCTTAATGTCGAGTTCGCGGTGACCAACATTGAAGTCACCACAGGCAAGAAATAACTGATCAGCTTTTTGCGCTGCTTGAAACCTTTTTGTCATTGCCTCTAGGAACCGATACTTTTCCTGCTGCACCGGCTTCTCAGCATCACCAGAGTGCACATAAACCGACGCAATTGTCATTGGGCCTTTTTTGGTTTCAATTTCCGCCTGAACCCAGCGCCCGGTATCAGCAAATTCCTTTGGCCCAACACCAGTTTTGATTTTGCTCAACTTCTTGGTGCTCAGAATTGCAACTCCAGCATGTCCGAGTCGGGCACTTGAATCATGTGCAACATGTAAATCGGATAGTCCAGCTGCAGCCAGAACTTCATGTAGCTGGTCGGTTGTGGCACGAACTTCTTGCAGACAAACTACATCCGCATTTCCGGCATCGAGTTGACTCTTGATCCAATCAAAGCCACCGCGCTTTAGTGCAGCGCGAACACCATTTGCATTAGCTGAAATAACGCCAAGCATGAATTAAGCCGACATTGCTTTCTGCAAGTTTTTATTGATTGCAGCTAGGAACTCTTCGGTCGTTAAGTAAGACTGATCCTTGCTAATCAATAGTGCAAGGTCCTTTGTCATCTTTCCGCTCTCGACAGTTTCAATACAGACACGTTCTAGAGTCTCAGCAAACTTGGTAACTTCTGGTGTGCCATCTAACTTGCCGCGATGTGCAAGACCTTGAGTCCAAGCAAAAATTGATGCAATTGGATTAGTTGAGGTTGGCTTCCCTTGCTGATGTTGGCGGTAGTGACGAGTGACGGTGCCATGAGCTGCTTCGGCTTCTACCGTCTTGCCATCAGGAGTCATCAAGACCGATGTCATGAGTCCAAGCGAACCAAAGCCCTGGGCCACGGTGTCTGATTGCACGTCACCGTCGTAGTTCTTGCAAGCCCAGACGTAGCCACCTTCCCACTTAAGTGCGGAAGCAACCATGTCATCGATCAAACGATGTTCGTAAGTCAAACCAGCAGCATCAAACTCTGCCTTGAATTCCTTCTCGAATACTTCTTGGAAAATGTCTTTGAACTGACCGTCGTACGCTTTCAGAATCGTGTTCTTAGTTGAAAGGTAAACCGGATAGTTGCGTGACAGCCCATAACGAAGTGACGCGCGAGCAAACTCGCGAATTGATTCATCTAAGTTGTACATTCCCATGGCAACACCAGAAGCCGGGAAATCAAAGATGTTTAGTTCCATTGGTTCGCCACCATCGGCTGGTGTGAAGGTCATTGTTAATGAACCCGCACCAGGAATCTTGACATCTGTCGCTTTGTACTGATCGCCAAACGCATGACGACCAACAATGATTGGCTTAGTCCAACCCGGTACCAATCTTGGGATGTTGCTGATGATGATTGGCTCACGGAAGATTACACCACCAAGAATGTTACGAATCGTTCCATTCGGAGACTTCCACATCTTCTTTAGACCGAACTCTTCTACACGGGCTTCATCCGGAGTAATAGTTGCGCATTTGATTCCAACGCCATGCTTCTTTATTGCATTTGCAGCATCAATGGTCACCTGATCGTCGGTTGCATCGCGGTTTTCCATGCCCAAGTCGTAGTACTCGATGTTGACATCCAAGTAAGGCAAAATCAGTTGCTCCTTGATGAATGACCAGATGATGCGAGTCATCTCGTCGCCATCTAGATCGACAACAGTTCCTTGTACTTTAATTTTTGACATTTGATTTTCCTTAATGGATGTCTAAAAGAACTTATAGTCCGGCTACGTCTGCTTGCTTTTCACGAACGGCTTCGGATGCTGCTTTTAATTCAGCAAGCTCTGAGTCAGTAAGTTTTGTTTCAACTACTTTTGTGACGCCACCCTTACCGATTTGAGCTTCGACACCTAGGTAAACACCTTCGATGCCGTACTCGCCATCAACCCATGCGCACACTGGCATTACTGCGCCTGAATTTTCAATTACAGCTTTTGCCATACGTGCGGCCGCTGCTGAAGGAGCGTAGTACGCAGAACCGGTCTTTAGAAGTGCGACAACTTCAGCGCCACCGTTTCGAGTACGAACTACAAGTTCTTCAATCTTGTCAGCAGGAAGTAGATCGGCAAGGGGCTTGCCATCTACTGTGCATCGAGATGGAACTGGAACCATGGTGTCGCCATGAGAACCAAGAGTAAGTGTCTGGACAGATGCAACTGGAACTTTTAGTTCTTCAGCAACAAAGTGTGTGAAGCGAGCAGTATCTAACATGCCAGCTTGACCTAGTACGCGTTCCTTAGGGAAGCCACTAGCAAGTTGAGTTAGTGCAGTCATTTCATCAAGTGGATTTGAAACCACGATGATCACTGCATTCGGTGCATGCTTTGCAATGTTCTCTGCAACGCCGCGAACAATCTTGGCGTTAGTTTCAATCAAGTCCATGCGACTCATGCCAGGCTTACGTGGCAGGCCTGCAGTGATGACTACAACGTCAGAGCCAGCGATAGCTTCATAGCCGCCGCCATCGACGGTTGTAGTCTGGCCAACCAGTTTGGTTTCAAAGCCTTCGATTGAGCGTGACTGATTCATGTCGAGAGCTAAGCCTTCAGCTTTGCCATCGAGAATGTCCGTTAAGACAACAGTGTCAACGATGTTGTATTCAGCAATACGTTGTGCGGTTGTAGATCCGTAGAAACCTGCACCTACGACGGTAACTTTGCCAGCCATGAGAAATCCTTAGAGTGAAAGTATCTTGACGTCAAGACACTTTCATCTTACTCCCATAGGCCCACGACTGCGTATCTGGATCTGGGTAGTTAGAACCTAAAGCAGCGGCAGTTACTGGCTCTTAGTTTTCTTTTTACCGCTTGCAAGAACTACTGCGGCGCCCGTAATTGAAATTCCCAGCAACAACTGCCAAGTGATATTGGTAGTCGCAGTCGGGAAAAGCACATCCATCAAGATTGCTCCGGATAGCTGACCTACAACAGAGGTCAGAGTGAATAGAAATACTCCAAGGGTTTTTGCCATGAATGCTGCAGTTAAAACGAACAGCACACCAAACGGGCCACCAAGCCAAATCACAGGATTCTCCCAAGGCATAGGAGGAACATTAAATCCTTGCGGACTTACCTGCTGAACTACCAAGTAAACAATTACCAAGGTAATGAATCCAACGATGAAGTTAACTAACGTTGCAGCTGCAGGCTGACCTGTTTGATTTGCGATCTGGCCATTAAGAGCAGGTTGGGTAGCAACGAAGCCACCTGCTGCGAAAGAAATCAATACCGCACCAATTGCGAATTGTCCGGCAGAGTCCTGTCCGAGAACTGAAATCAAAACACCCATGATGCCTAAAATTGCAGCGCCAATGCGGGCCACCGTCACTGGTTGTTTTCCAGCTGGACCAATTCCCGCTTTATCTACCAACAATGCTGCGGTTGTTTGTCCGGCAACAGCAGCAACAGTAAAGATTGCAACACCAATTACCTGAACCAAGCTACTTTGACTTGCAACGAAGAACGCACCAGAGAGTCCGCCGAACAACTGCCAACGCTTTAGTTTTCCTTCTCGCACCAAGCGAGGGATGCTAACAAATCCCTTTCTGATTGGGCGACTGAAGATCATCATGAACGCTAAAACAATAAGACCAGTTGAGAAGTTAATCAGTGCGGTGATCAATGCGTTTTCAGTGTAAAGATTCAATTCACTATTGATTGAGGACTGTGCGGTGATGATTATGGATGCAATGAACGTGATGACGATATGTGAAAACTTAACTTTTTCTTGCATCGCTGAATTGATTGTCACGTGATTACTTACTTCCTTGTGGCACTACTAGAGCCAAAATCAAAAGAAATGTTCCAAGTGTTGCCAGCACAGTTAGATCCACTCTGCGCCTTCGGATCTTTAGCAAGCCCGCAGCTGAATCTGGTAGTCGCAATCTCAAAAGAAATGCAAGCAAAACACTTAGCGAAAGCAGGATGGCACCGAATCGAAAATCAACATAAACAACAACAATTAGCGAGGCCAGGATTCCGAGGTAAACACTCAGGATTGGCCATTGCCGCTTTACAAAAGATTTCATAACTTGCCCATCCTGCCACTGTTTAATGCTCTGCGGTGGGATGCAGGCAAATGCTTTTGCTTAATGGAAGAAATGTCTTGTGCCTGTGAAGTACATGGTGATTCCAGCAGCATTAGCTGCGGCAATCACTTCTTCATCGCGCACAGATCCACCAGGCTGAACCACGGCACTAATTCCCGCACTCAACAAAACTTCTAACCCATCCGCGAATGGGAAGAAAGCATCGCTAGCAGCGACACTGTTCTTTGCACGATCTGAACCTGCTCTTGATACCGCAAGTCGGGCTGAGTCCACTCGATTAACTTGCCCCATTCCAATTCCAACAGCGGCTAGATCTTTGGCTAACAAAATTCCGTTTGACTTAACACAACGTGAAGCCCGCCAAGCGAACTCTAAGTCCGCCAGGGTTTTTTGATCTGCTGGTGAGCCTGAAACCAATTGCCACTTGGAAACTGCGTCACCAGCACTTTGGAATCTATCTTGCGACTGCAAAAGCATGCCACCAGAAATTGGTCGCATCTCAGCGTGAATTCCTTCGGCAGGCGCAACCACTTTAAGAATTCTGATACTTGCCTTTTCCTTTAGGACATTTAGTGCGTCTGGATCAAAATCTGGAGCCGCGATTACTTCAGTAAAGATTTCTGAAACTGCCAGCGCCATTTCTTTGGTTACGTTCGTGTTTGAGGCAATCACACCACCGAATGCTGATACCGGATCTGTGGCGTTTGCTTTCTGATAAGCCTGCGCAATGTCTTTATCGCTAGCGATGCCACAAGGATTGGCGTGCTTGATGATTGCAACAGTTGGTGCCTCGTGATCATATGCAGCTCGATAGGCAGCATCTGCATCAACGAAATTGTTGTAAGACATTTCTTTGCCATGAAGTTGTTCGGCCTGTGCGATTCCGGAATTGCCAAACTTAGCAACATATAGGGCTGCGTCCTGATGTGGATTCTCGCCGTAACGCAAAGTTTGAGCGCGCTCCCAGACTCCCCCAAACCAAGCAGGGAAGCCAACTTGAGATGGATCTGAGTCAGGTAAAACTACTGATGCCAGCCAGCTAGAAACTGCGACATCATATTGAGCCACATGCTGAAAAGCCAAAGTTGCAAGGGCTACGCGTTGGGTTCTGGTGAAGCCATCACTCTTGACGGCATCAAGCACCGATGTATAAGAAGCAGGATCAACAACTACTGCAACGTTTGCGTGGTTCTTTGCACTGGCCCGAACCATTGCTGGTCCGCCGATATCGATTTGCTCGATACATTCTTCGATGCTGGCACCGGAAGCAACGGTCTGGGCAAATGGATAAAGGTTTACAACAACTAACTCAAACGCCTCAATTCCAAGTTCCGAAAGTTGGGACACGTGATCTGGCTTACGCATATCCGCCAACAGCCCACCATGAATTTTTGGATGCAAAGTTTTTACTCTGCCATCAAGAGATTCAGGAAACCCAGTTACATCTTTTACTTCAGTTACCGGAATACCAAGAGCTGCAATACTCGCCGCGGTGCTTCCAGTAGAAACAATCTTTACGCCAGCTTCATGAAGTCCTTGAGCTAGTTCGGTTAAACCTGTTTTGTCATAGACGCTGATAAGTGCTCGAGCAACTTTGCGAGTTTGGGTCATTTCAAAGTCACCTTCCCTTTTGCAATGTCACTAACGGTTGCAACCAATAATTCACGCTCAGCTTGTTTAATACGTTCGTGAAGTGAATCTTGCGTGTCGCCTGGCTCAACCTTAACTCTGGCTTGAGCAATGACTTCACCCGTGTCAACACCTTTGTCAACGAAGTGAATGGTTGTACCAGTTTCGGAAACACCAGCAGCAAGCGCGTCTCGTACTGCGTGCGCACCTGGGAAGGCAGGAAGTAATGCTGGGTGGGTGTTTATGATTTTTCCTTGATGAAAGCGCAGCACAACAGGTCCAAGAATCTTCATGAATCCAGCCGAGACAATCAGTGATGGCTTTAGTCGACTCAACTCAGTGGCTAAATTCTGATCCCACTTAACTCGATCCGATATAAATGGCACAACCGTAACTGGAATTCCTAATTCTCTGGCTCGTTCACAAGCTGGAACTTCTGCTTCAGAAATGAGACCAACTATTTGAATGCCAATTTGCTCGGCTTGCTTTGCCAGCGCCGCGAAAAGGGTGCCCGTGCCCGAGGCCAATACAACTACGCGAAAGTTCGGCACTAGTTAAGTCTATTTTGAAATTGTTTCTCGATTAGACCAGCAGTGCAGAAGTGACATAACGGTGCGGGGAATTACCAGCGTAAGCAATGCGGAAACCCCACAAACGGAGACAGCTGCAAACGCCACCTCGGCAGGAACCGGCCCGATGAACTTTAGGAAGCCCGTACCAAGTGGACCGCTCGAGGCTGCTGCTGCTACCCAAACAAACGTAGCTAATAAGCCAACTGAAACTAGCAAGGTAACAACTTCGCGCCATCGCACTACGAAAGAAAGAGCAACTGCAATCGAGTCACCTTGAGCCGCCCATCTTTCTCGAGGCATTAAAAAATAGATTCCGATACCAATAAGTATTGGGATCAAAATAAAGTAAGTAGCCAGTGCTGCAGACTCACTTGGCAAAATTGATAACAATGGGAACGCCGGCAAAGCACCTGGGCTCGCATTCTGAGCAGTCACCACTCCACCACCAAGCATGATCCCAGGACCTAACAGATATGACATCGCCCAAACATTTACCGTGGGTAGGTATCCGATTCCCAATAACGTAATAAAGAATCCATCGATTAAACCTGGTGCCATGAGTGTTGTTACCGCGCGAACTTGAGCCCAGTTAAGAATCAGCGAAACTGAAGTCAGCAATGATCCAGCTACGAATAACAGTCCGAATGAAATCACTGCAGGCCTGATGCCATCAACAAACAACTTAGGTAAGGCATCGGTCAAAATTGTTCGCGAAGGTGCATAGGTGACAACACAGGCAGTCGTCACCGATATGGCAACGAGAAAAGCATGAAGTAGTGAAGACGTAAGGCCGGTGTAGAGGTCACTTGTTGACGAAACCAATCCAACAAGTCCCGCCCAAATTGAATAAATCAAACTTATTGAAATTGCTACTCGGCTGAATTCAATAGCCGTCTGCGGTTGAGAACTTTTGAGTGCCCACTGCGTTGCTCTCCAAAGCACAAAAACAGGCACAACCAAAAATCCCCACGGCAGAACACCAATTGTGGTTGTTCCAATGACTAAGGGAACTAAATGCAAAACTTGCCAAGCGATACCAGCCGCTCTAAGCACTTGCACTGTTGATTCGGTGCCATGGGCTGCAAATAGCCAAGTGGCCATGATGAAACCAAGCGTCAGGATGTAACCAATGACAACTGCAACAGTGGCTGCAATCGTGCCAGCAATCAAAGGTGGGTAGTGATTGATGTGATCTTCTGGAATTGGGCGACGCCACTGACGTTGCGGTACACCCCGAGGAAGATCATTGCTCACACTTAAAATCGTCCCAGTTCAGCCTAAAAAAAGCTGATTCGACACGAATTACCTACTGGCTAAGACTTCCCGAACAAGTCTGGCTGCTTCACTTGGAGTTTTTCCAACGCGAACACCTACTGCTTCAAGTGCATCTTTCTTCGCAGCAGCAGTTCCCGATGATCCAGAAACGATCGCACCTGCGTGACCCATAGTTTTACCTTCAGGTGCAGTAAAGCCAGCGACATATCCAATAACTGGTTTTGTCACATTGTCCTTAATGAATGCAGCTGCGCGCTCTTCAGCGTCGCCACCAATTTCACCAATCATCACGATGACTTCAGTTTCAGGATCTGCTTCGAAAGCTGCCAGGCAATCGATGTGTGTCGTTCCAATGATTGGATCGCCACCAATACCTACACAGCTCGAGAAACCAAGATCTCTTAACTCGAACATCATTTGATATGTCAGAGTTCCAGACTTACTAACTAAACCGATGCGTCCCTTTTGAGTGATGTCACCTGGAATGATTCCGGCATTAGAAAGTCCTGGGCTAATCAAGCCTGGGCAGTTCGGTCCAACCAAGCGAGTCTTGCCTGAGTTTTCGGCGTACTGGAAAAATGCTGCAGTGTCATGAACTGGAATTCCCTCAGTAATAACAACGCAAAGTGGAATTGCAGCATCGACGGCCTCAATCACTGCGGCCTTTGCAAACTTGGGTGGTACGAAAACTACCGAAACGTTTGCACCGGTTGCTGCCATAGCTTCACCAACGTTGTTGAACACTGGAATGCCATCAACTTCTTGGCCACCCTTGCCTGGCGTTACGCCAGCAACAACGTTGGTACCGCTAGCGACCATTCGACGGGTGTGCTTTGTGCCTTCAGAACCTGTCATGCCCTGAACTAATACTTTGCTATCTGCATTCAGAAAAATTGCCATCAGAAGTCCTACTTACCTGCAGCTAGTTGGGCAACGCGACGAGCTGCGTCATCCATGGTTTCAACACGTTCAATTAATGCAATTCCAGATTCATCAAGGATGCGACGACCTTCAACTGCATTGTTGCCATCAATGCGGCACACGATTGGCTTAGTGATTGGTTCGCCACGTTCAGCAAGCATGCCGACTGCCTGCACAATTCCGTTGGCAACTGCATCACAAGCAGTAATTCCACCGAAGACGTTTACAAAAACTGCCTTAACTTCTGGATCGCCTAACACGATGTCCAGACCGTTAGCCATAACCTGCGCACTCGCGCCACCGCCGATGTCAAGGAAGTTTGCTGGCTTAACTCCACCAAACTCTTCACCCGCATAAGCAACAACGTCCAAAGTAGACATCACAAGTCCGGCACCATTGCCGATGATGCCAACTTCACCTTGGAGCTTTACGTAGTTCAAATCAAATTCTTTTGCACGTAATTCGATTGGATCAGTTTGCGCGTTATCAATCAGCGCAAGGTGTGACTCGTGACGGTATTGAGCATTGTCATCAAGTGAAACTTTGCCGTCTAAAGCAAGCACGCGACCATCAGTGATCTTTGCAAGTGGGTTCACTTCAACAAGAGTTGCATCTTCTTCAACTAAGACTTTCCAAAGACTCTGCAGCATTTCAATTACTTGATCCCGAACTTCGGCTGGGAACTTTGCCGCATCTGCAATCTCAGTTGCTTTTTCGAGTGTGCAACCTTCAAGTGCATCAACGCGAATCATTGCAAGTGCGTCAGGGTTGTTTACAGCAACCTCTTCGATCTCGACGCCACCTTCAACACTGGCCATTGCAAGGAATGTGCGATTGGTTCGATCAAGCAAAAATGAAACGTAATACTCTTCCGCAATGTCTGCAGCTTCAGCTACTAAAACTTTATGGACAATGTGTCCCTTGATATCAAGTCCGAGAATATCTTTTGCGCGATCCTTCGCATCGCTGGCGTTGTCAGCAAGTTTTACGCCACCTGCTTTACCGCGGCCTCCGGTCTTGACTTGAGCCTTAACAACAACTGTTGTGCCAATGTCCGTTGCAACAGCTTCGGCTTCTTCAGGTGTGAAACAAACTTTGCCTGGCACTACGGCTACGCCATGCTTGGCGAATAATTCTTTGGCTTGGTATTCGTATAGATCCACGGTTTGCGGGTCACTCTCTCGCTAGCTTGTGACTCAACCTTAGCGAACGCTTGCGACACCTACGTTGGCGCTAACCCATTCAACGACATCTCCAATTGGAGTGCCAGGGGTGAACACATGTGCAACACCAGAATCCTGAAGTTGGGTCACGTCATCAGTTGGAATCACGCCACCGCCAAAGACCACAATGTCAGAAGCGCCCTTTGCGGCTAGAAGTTCGATAACTGCAGGGAACAAAGTTAGGTGCGCGCCAGAAAGAATCGACATTCCGATTGCATCGGCATCTTCTTGGATCGCGGTTTGAACAATTTGTTCTGGAGTCTGATGAAGTCCGGTGTAAATGACTTCAAATCCTGCATCGCGAAGCGCGCGGGCAATCACTTTGGCGCCGCGATCGTGGCCATCGAGACCAGGTTTAGCGATGACGATACGGATTGGACTCATGCCTTATTCATACAGGCAAATTCGGGTTACCCGCAATTTGCGACGGGGTTACCCGCAATTTCGCAATTTCTGGGTGAATTTTCCTATTTCGGCTGTGGATCTTCGGATATCCCCTGATTTAAGGGGTGGGTTATGTCACTTTTGCCACTAACACCACATTTTCATTTCCCAAAGGGCCAGAAGTCAGGTAGAAAAGACTTATAACTTAAGCATTTTTGCCTCCGATAGGGTCTAAGTATGAGCACAGCACCACGCGGTCGTCATCGCGCTGCTCGCCATGCTGCCCCGAAGAAAAAGGTAGTTTCTGGCAAGCACCTAGGTGCGCTCGTTGGCGTAGCAGGCATGAGTTCAGTAGTTGCCACCTCAGGCTCAACTGTTGTTGGCGTAGTTCAAGCTGGCGACACAAGTGTTATGGAATATCCTGCAGCAACGGTCACAGCCTCTGGAACACAAGAAGTCAGCACTTCAATTCAGACCACTACATCTCGGGCGCAAGCTGCAAGCCGTTCGGAAGATCGACAGACTCTTGCCGAAACCGAAGTTATTGCAGCTGCCGCGACGGTAGATGATCCAACTAGCGATCCAAACGCAGTAATTGATACCACCCCAACAGTTTCAAGTACCGAAAGAAAATCACTACAAGCACTAGCAGCCACCACTGATCAGCTAGACACCTTGGTAGCCCAGGCGCAAGATCAAAAGAATCAGCAAGCCCAGATTTTATTGAGTGAGCAGCAGGCTGCTGCTAACGCAAAAGCCCAAGCAGATGCTGCGCAGCAAGCAGCGTTAATCGAAGCAGAGCGACTACGTCAGATTGGCGTTATTGCCGTTCCAATTCAGACTAACTACAACTTGAGCGCGCGTTACGGCCAGCGCGGTGGAATCTGGTCAGCCGGTTGGCACACTGGATTAGATTTCCGCGTCAAGAGTGGTACCCCTGTTGTCGCCGCTGCAAATGGAACCGTAATCGCTTCCGGTTGGGGTGGTGCCTATGGGTATCGAATCGAAGTTGATCATGGAAATGGTTATGTAACTTCTTACAACCATTTATCAAAAATTGAAATTACTGAAGGAAAAGTTGCTGCCGGTCAAGAGATCGGAAAGTCTGGATCATCTGGAAATACAACTGGCCCACACTTGCACTTTGAAGTAACTAAAGATGGCGAATTTATGAACCCATCATCTTGGCTTTGGGGCAACTAAAGCTTTTCAACTGGCGCGTAACGTAACAGTAAACGCTTTTCTCCAGCACTCTTGAAATCGATTGTGGCCTCGGCCTTTTCATTCTGACCAACAACTGCCGTAACAGTTCCCATTCCGAATTTGTCGTGTAAAACCCGATCACCAACCTCGAGCACCATTACTGGTTCGTCTCGCTTTTGTGGTCGCGAAGATCCCGATCCGGAAAGTCCCAATGGTCCAGGTTCTTCGCCTTGGCGATCCACGAGCTCTGCAGGAATCTCAGAAAGGAATCGAGACTCTGGGTTGTAATTTGGTTGACCCCAAGTTGATCGAGCAACTGCGCGCGATAGGTACAAACGTTTCATAGCGCGAGTCATACCAACGTAAGCGAGGCGACGTTCTTCTTCGAGTTCGGTTGCTGAACCTAGTGCCCTTTGATGTGGAAAGACTCCGTCTTCCATTCCAGTTAGGAACACAACAGGAAACTCAAGTCCTTTTGCGGTATGCAAAGTCATAAGCGTTACAACGCCACCGTGTTCTTCACCGGTCGGAATTTGATCAGAGTCTGCAACTAATGAAACACGTTCTAGGAAATTAGAAAGTGTGGCTACTTCATCTGAATCATTGTCTTCCGCAAACTGTTCTTCATATTCCCGAGTTACGTTTTCAAGTTCGGCGATATTCTCAACGCGAACTTCGTCCTGCGGATCTTTACTCGCTGTTAGCTCCTTTAGGTAACCAGAGGCTTCCATTGCTGCTTCCAGAATTGCGCTTGGGCCCGCGCCAGATTCATCCAGCGTGCGCAGATTACTAAGCAGTCGATTGAATTCCCCAAGCGCAGTCGCTGACCGAGTTGGCAGAGTATGAATCTCTGACAATCTATTCAGTGCTGCACTAAAAGTAATTTTCTCGCGGCGAGCGAATCCTTCAACCGCTTCTTCGGCTTTATCGCCAATGCCACGGCGAGGAGTATTTAAAATTCGGCGAACTGAAACGTCGTCTTCTGGATTAGATACTGCGCGCAAGTAAGCCAGTGCATCCTTGATTTCCTTGCGTTCGTAGAACCTGGTTCCGCCCACAACTTTGTAAGGCACACCACGGCGAATAAAAACTTCTTCGACGCTACGAGATTGGTTGTTTGTGCGATAGAAAACTGCAACATCTTTGTACTCAAAGCCATGGTTATCAATTAAGTCGGCAACATTGGTGACGATGAAGTCAGCTTCATGATGTTCATCATTGGCGGTGTAGATAACAATCTTTTCGCCGCTACCTTCGGCAGTCCAGAGTCGCTTCGCTGGTCGGCCAGAGTTCTTTTCGATAACCGAGTTCGCGCTTGTCAGGATGTTTTGGGTGGATCGATAATTCTGTTCCAGGACGACAGTTTCGGCATCTGAGTAATCCCGTTCGAATTCGACGATGTTTCGAATATTTGCGCCACGGAAGGCATAGATACTTTGATCGGCGTCACCAACTACACACAATTCAGCCGGTGGTAAACCCTCTTTGCCAGTTCCTACCAATTCACGAATCAAAATATATTGTGCGTGGTTAGTATCTTGATACTCATCAACGAGAACATGTCGGAAGCGACGATGGTAGTACTCGGCGACATCTGGAAAGGCTTGAAGCAAAGCTACGGTGTGCCCAATCAGATCATCAAAGTCAACAGCGCTAGCTAACATCAACCTTCGTTGATACTCGCCATATGCCTGAGCAACCGTTTGTTCTTGCGCAGTAACCGCTTTGCTTATCGCATCTTCGTAATCAATTAGCTCATTCTTCAAGTTACTAATTTGACCGAGTAAGTATTTTGGACTGTAGGACTTTGGATCAATACCAAGATCTTTTGAAACTAAAGAAAGCATTCGAACCGAGTCTTGGGTGTCATAAATCGTGAATGAAGGCTTTAAGTTAAGTCGCTTGGCTTCATTGCGCAGAATCCGAACGCACGCTGAGTGAAATGTCGAAACCCACATACTTCTGGCTTTCGGGCCAACCATGTGAGCTACACGTTCTTTCATTTCATTTGCGGCTTTATTAGTAAAAGTAATTGCCAGAATTTCGGTAGGAGCAGCATTTCGCTCAGCCATTAGGTAAGCAATACGGCGAGTTAGAACTCGGGTTTTGCCAGAACCAGCACCTGCGACAACTAGTAATGGCGAACCTGAATGAACTACCGCCTGGCGTTGCGGCTCGTTTAAGTCATCCAGGAGTTGTGAAGGCACACGGACAGTCTACGTAAGCACCCTGACATGGAGTGTTGTGGCATAAAAGAAATAGAGTTGTCGTCGTGAGCAATGAATCAGTGGAACGAATTGAAATCCCAGAAGGCGTAACCCGAGCCCTCGTTGTAACTGCACATCCAGATGATGTGGACTTTGGCGCAGCTGGGACTGTGATGGCTCTGGTTAAGGCTGGAGTGCAAGTTACTTTCTGTATTTGCACTGACGGTGACGCAGGTGGTTTTGATGATGCAACTGATCGCTCTGAGATTCCCGCAATTCGCCGAGCTGAACAGGTAGCTGCAGCTGCGGTTTATGACGTAACTGATGTGCGTTTTCTTGGTTATAAAGACGGTTACCTAGAACCCAGCCACGATGTACAGCGCGACATTGTTCGCGTTATGCGTCAGGTTAAGCCGCAACTTGTTTTGACCCAATCCCCCGAGCGAAATTGGGAACGGCTGCCGGCAAGTCACCCAGACCATATGGCTGCCGGTGAAGCAACGTCACGAGCACTTTATCCAGCAGTACGAAATCCGTATGCCTACCCTGAATTGCGAGACAAAGAAGGTCTAGAGGCTTGGACCGTTAACTGGCTCTGGCTCCAAGGTCATACCGAACCTAATCACTGGATAGATACGACTGAATTCTTTAGCCGAAAGGTTAAGGCGCTTGAAGCGCATGCAAGCCAAACTTCCCATATGGAAGATCTAGAAGGCATGCTTCGCAGCTGGGGAGAAATGCAAGCAGAGGCGGCCGGTTTTGAATCTGGACGTTTGGCCGAAGCTTTCCGTCAGATCAAACTTCCTGACTAAGAATTAAAGCGCGTAGGCAATAACGAAATTGGTTAGCGTAAGTGCGCCAATAAGCGCCCAGTAAAGCTTTTGCTCTGACTTGCGCTTACCAATTGAATACATTGCAATGATTGCAATCGCAATGATTAGCTTGATCGCAATTTTGGTGTGATCTACTACGTAATCACTATCTAGCGAGCCAGACTCGTGCAGACCCACAAGCAATACGCCAGTTAAAAGTTGGGTGCTAGCACCATGGAGCATTGCAACATTTACGCCGAAAGTCTTCTTTGCAAGTTCCTTAAAGAACCCAAAACCAATTGCTGCAATTCCAACAAAGTGAAGTACAAAAAGAACTTTGTAAAGGATGTCCATGATTACTCCCTTGAGAATTTCGGCTTCGCCTTATTCCCATTCAATAGTGCCCGGAGGCTTTGACGTTACATCCAACACTACGCGATTAATTTCGCGAACTTCGTTGGTAATGCGATTGGAAATTTTTGCCAATACGTCATAAGGCAAACGGGTCCAGTCAGCCGTCATGGCGTCTTCGCTCGATACTGGGCGCAATACGACTGGATGGCCGTATGTTCTACCATCTCCTTGCACTCCAACGCTTCGCACATCTGCCAAAAGCACCACTGGGAATTGCCAAATTGAAGAATCCAGTCCAGCAAGTGTGGTTTCTTCGCGCACGATCGCATCGGCAGCACGCAGGATGTCCAGACGTTCTTTGCTAACGGCTCCCACAATTCGAATTCCAAGACCAGGTCCTGGGAATGGATGGCGCATAACCATCGCATCGGGTAGACCTAGTTCGCGACCAACTGCACGTACTTCATCTTTGAATAGTTCCCGAAGTGGTTCGCAAAGTTGGAATTCAATGTCATCCGGAAGACCACCTACATTGTGATGACTCTTGATAGTGGCAGCTCCAGTGCCTCCGCCGCTCTCAACAACATCTGGATAGAGCGTTCCCTGTACTAAGAAATCTATAGTGGCTCCAGATTCCCCAACTTCGGCAATCAACTGCTTCTGTGCATCTTCAAAAACTCGAATAAAGATTCTTCCGATGATCTTCCGTTTAGTTTCAGGATCAGTAACATCTGCAAGTTCAGCTAAGAATCGGTCAGCTGCATCAACTACAACAAGTCGGATGCCAGTTGCTGCAACATAATCACGTTCAACTTGTTCGCGTTCGCCTGCACGCAACAATCCGTGATCAACAAACACGCAAGTTAAGTTGTCGCCGACTGCTTTATGAACCAAAGCGGCAGCTACAGCTGAATCAACACCACCAGACAAACCGCAAATAACTTTGGAGTCGCCTATTTGAGATTTGATACGAGAAACTTGTTCATCGACGATACTTGCTGGCGTCCAAGTTGGGTCGATTTTTGCAATGTCATACAAAAAATGTTCTAGAACTTTCTGTCCGTGCTCGGAGTGCATAACCTCAGGATGGAACTGCACACCAGCTAGGCCACGGGATAAATCTTCAAAGGCAGCAACTGCAGCTCCAGCGCTTGATGCAGTTACGGTAAATCCAGCCGGTGCTTGCTGTACTGAATCGCCGTGACTCATCCAAACATTTTGAATTTCAGGTAACCCATCAAATAGGCAGCTACCAGAAACAGTTATTAACTCAGTTGCACCAAATTCAGATAATCCAGTTTGGGCAACTGTGCCACCAAGTGTTGCTGCCATGGCTTGGAAGCCGTAGCAGATTCCAAACACTGGAAGGTTGGCATCAAATAGTGCGGCATCAACCTGTGGCGCACCTTCGGCATAAACGCTTGATGGTCCACCCGAAAGCACAATCGCTAATGGATTTTTTGCCAGCATTTCTTTGGCTGACATGGTGCTTGGAACAACTTCAGAATAAATCCGAGCTTCCCGAACTCGACGAGCAATCAGTTGGGCATACTGCGCACCAAAATCAACAACAAGTACCGGGCGGGCGTCAGTCACATACTTAGCCTATTGGTCGTCAGTCCTTGTGTAGATTGCACCCGCAATTGCTCTGCCGCAAACGCTAGTTAGGCGTAACAACAACTTCGCAGCGCTGGAATTCCTTCAAGTCTGAATAGCCACAAGTAGCCATCGCACGACGAAGGGCCCCAACCATGTTCATCGTTCCATCAGCAGTGTGCGATGGGCCTGAAATGATTTCGCTCAAAGTTCCGGTGGTGCCAAGATCAACAAGCTCGCCTCTTGGTAGTTCTAGGTGAGTAGCTTCAATCCCCCAGTGCTTACCGCGACCTGGTGCATCTGTAGCGCGCGCAAATGTTGATCCAACAACAACTGCATCGGCACCAAGTGCGATTGCCTTCGATACATCGCCACTGCGACCCATCGAGCCATCGGCAATAACTGAAACATATCGGCCGCCGGATTCATCAAGGTAATCGCGGCGAGCAGCAGCAACATCTGCGACTGCGCTTGCCATAGGAACTCGAACGCCAAGCACATCAAGAG
>JBIIZV010000007.1:0-17737 GCA_044346095.1 Candidatus Nanopelagicales bacterium | reverse complement strand
TGAACCAGATGATGCTCGCACCCAATCTGTAATTGCTGATCACTTTCACTGGGTATCTCAGTTTTGGACTCCTAATGCCGAGTCATACGTGGGGCTAGGCGAAATGTATGACGAAAGCCCAGAATTTCTTGAGCGGTTTAATGGAATTCATCCAAAGTTGGCCCCATTTCAGCGAGACGCCATGGCTCACTACGCGTTGACTGTGCTTATTAACGAGTAACGCTAACGAACAAAGCTGGGGCGGAAATCTCCCAAGTCCAGAACTCGTTCAATGATCGCCATAGCTCGAACTAATCCTTTTTCGTCATTCGCGCGAGCGGCAACACCCATTCCAACCGGCAAGCCATCGACTAATCCCATCGGCAACGAACCGAGCGGCCAGCCTGCAATTGCCGGAGCATGTGTCATCCAGCTGGCATTTCCAAAATCATCACCTTGACCAAGCGTAGAAACCCAAGCTGGCGCGTAAGGAATTCCAATCAGCACATCTACGTCAGTTAGTGCGGGGGATAGCACTTGATTGATTGCCCAATCCAAATTTCGCTCGCGGGCGGCTGTGTAAGTTTCGTTTCTGCCACCAGAGGCAAGGGCAAGATCAAAGTATTCTTGGTCAAAGTGCGCCAGCTCAATCTCTGAATTCTGCTTGTTGAATTCCACGACTTCCGCAAGAGATTGAACTCCATCACCAGCCCGCTTGCTCAAGTAATTTGAAAGGTCTTCAACGAGTTCGTGAAATAGCACGACACCTTCATCGTCGCCGGCCTGTTCAGTCATTTCCGGTAAGTCGATTTCTACCAACTGAATTCCAGCTTCGATAAGTTTTGCTACTGAATCTTCGAATAGCTTGTTAGCACCCTCATGACTAGTCATCCAAGAACGTACAACGCCAATGCGAAGTGGCTCATCGTTGTTACATAGATCAACTAATCCAGTTTGACCGGTTAGTACTTCGAGTAACATCGCAGCATCTTCGACACTTCTTGCAAGTGGACCCGGCACATCTTGGCTCAAGCTAACTGGCACAACTCCGGCAGTAGAAACTGAACCAACGGTTGGCTTGATTCCAACAACACCATTTAAAGAAGCTGGGCAAACAATCGAACCATCGGTTTCAGTGCCAACTGCAAATGGAATCAATCCAGCAGCAACCGCAGCACCCGAGCCAGAAGATGATCCACCTGCACTGTGTTTGTAGTTCCAAGGATTCGCAGTTAATCCGCCAACTGCAGACCAGCCACTCGTGGAATTTCCAGAACGAATGTTGGCCCACTCCGAAAGATTTGTGCTTCCCATAATGATTGCACCAGCATTTCGAAGTCGAGTAACCAATTCCGCATCTTCGAGCACTGTGCGTCCAGCGAGAGCAAGTGATCCAGCAGTGCCGGGCAGTCCAATGGCTTGGATGTTGTCCTTAACTAGTACAGGAATCCCATGGAGTAAGCCGGTTGCTTCACGAGAGTCGCAAGACTCTGCCTGGTCCATCAAGTCTGCTGAAATTGCAAGCACGGATTGAACCCCGCCGTCACAATCGTCAATTGTTTGAATCCGGTGCAGCAAAGTGCTAACCAGTTCGACACTTGTGAAGTCTCCGGCACGCCGACCTTCCACCAAGTCATAGGCAGAAGTGAATCCAATATCTGCAGTACTTATGTCAGGGTCAGTCATGTACCTATGCTGGCACATGCCAACCAGATGTTCTTGGTAAATGCCAGGGTTGCCAGAATGGACCTATGAGCCGTCACATAATTGCGCCAGACTGGATTGTTAAAGGTTATGACTTTCCAGCTGATGTTCAAATTACGGAATGTGATGATCTAGCTGAGCTCTCGGACGATGTGATTTCAAATGCAGAATTTGTAGTTCTGCCCTACGAAGGCTCTTCTATATCAATTGAAGAAGCAATCACTCGCATGGCTAATGTCAAAGTGATTCAAACTTTAACGGCAGGTTTCGATAACGTGCAGCCATACATGCCAGCGGATGTCACGCTTTGTAATGCTGCGGGTGTTCATGATGATGCAACTTCTGAACTTGCGGTTCTGTTAACGCTAAGCGCGTTACGCGATATGCCAAGGTCTTTCAAAGCTCAGCAAGAACATCACTGGGAAACTTACTTCTCGCGGTCGCTGGCAGATAAGACTGTCTTGTTAATTGGATATGGAAATGTCGGGAAGGCAGCTGAGAGGCGCCTACTTGGATTTGGCTGCAAAGTGATTCCGGTCGCTCGAACTGCTCGGGATCACGTTCATGCCATAACCGAGTTGCCGAATCTAATTCCATCTGCAGATGTTGTGATGTTGATTGTTCCCAACAATCCAGGAACTGTGAATCTGGTGGATGCCAAATTCTTGGCCAGCATGAAAGACAATTCGGTTTTAGTTAATGTGGCTCGCGGCGTTGTAGTCGACACCGAAGCCCTCCTTGCCGAACTTAGAACTGGCCGAATCGCTGCAGCACTGGATGTAACTGAACCAGAGCCACTCCCAGCTGATCACCCACTTTGGTCACTGCCAAATGTGATTATTACTTCCCACAATGGGGGAGAAGGCGATGTGTTCTGGGATCGAGCCCGCGCCCGAATCCATAGCCAGTTTGATCTTTGGCTTGCGGGCAAGCCACTGGAGTGCGTGATTACTTAATTAGTGGGTTAGATTTATTGCATGCCTAATATGAAGCCTCGCAGTGGACAAGTAACCGATGGTATTGAACGCGCCCCAGCTCGTGGAATGCTCCGCGCAGTAGGTATGGGTGACGCCGACTGGGTTAAGCCACAGATTGGAATTGCTTCTTCATGGAACGAAATCACCCCGTGCAATCTTTCGCTTGAGCGCCTAGCCAAGGCATCTAAAGAAGGCGTCTTTAAAGCCGGTGGTTTTCCAATGCAGTTTGGAACAATCTCAGTTTCTGACGGCATCTCCATGGGTCACGAAGGAATGCACTTTTCGTTAGTCAGTCGTGAGATCATTGCTGACTCAGTAGAAGCTGTGATGCAGGCAGAGCGTCTTGACGGCATGGTCAACTTCGCAGGTTGCGATAAGTCACTACCTGGAATGTTGATGGCTGCGGCGCGACTTGATGTTGCAAGTGTTTTTGTTTACGCCGGATCTATTCTTCCTGGCAATGTAACACTTTCTGATGGCAGTAATCGCGACGTCACAATCATTGATGCCTTCGAAGCGGTTGGCGCATGCGCTCGTGGATTGATGAGCGAAGAAGATGTTGATCGAATCGAACGTGCAATCTGTCCTGGTGAAGGTGCATGTGGCGGAATGTACACCGCAAACACCATGGCATCAGCTGCAGAAGCAATGGGAATGTCGTTACCAGGTTCAGCTGCACCTCCAGCGGTTGACCGACGCCGCGACGGATTTGCAATTGCATCGGGTGAAGCCGTAGTCAACCTGATTGCACAGGGAATAACTACTCGAGACATCATCACTAAGCAATCACTTGAGAATGCGATCGCAATTGTCATGGCATTTGGGGGCTCAACTAACGCAGTTCTGCACTTACTTGCGATCGCACACGAAGCAAATGTTGATTTGCATCTTGAAGATTTCCATCGAATTGGCTCCAAAGTTCCATTGCTTGCCGACGTCAAGCCATTTGGTCGTTATGTAATGAGCGATGTGGATCGCGTTGGTGGCGTTCCAGTTGTAATGCGTGCATTACTTGATGCTGGATTAATGAATGGTGACTGCCTAACCGTTACTGGAAAGACTATGGCGGAAAACTTAGCAGATCTTGATTCACCAGATCCTGACGGTGATATTGTTCATGCGATGAACAATCCAATGGGTGGCACCGGCGGTATCACAATTCTGAGTGGCTCTTTGTCCCCAGAAGGCGCAGTCTGCAAAACAGCTGGAATTCCAGTTGATGTTTTCGAGGGACCAGCAAAGGTTTATGAACGCGAACGCGCAGCTATGGATGCCTTAGAAAGTGGAGATATCCAAGCCGGCGATGTTGTCATCATCAGGTACGAAGGTCCTAAGGGTGGACCAGGCATGCGCGAGATGCTCATGATCACTGGAGCAATCAAGGGCGCCGGACTGGGCAAAGAAGTAATGCTCATTACTGACGGCCGATTCAGTGGCGGAACTACTGGACTTTGCATCGGTCACGTTGCGCCTGAAGCAGTCGATGGCGGACCAATTGCCTTTGTAGAGCACGGCGACAAGGTGCGCATCAACATTAATGAACGCACACTCGACCTACTAGTTGATGAGTCAGTTCTCGCTGAGCGCCGAAAGAGTTTCAAGCCAGTTCCACACAAATATGACCGCGGGGTTTTGGCAAAGTACGTGAAGCTCGTTGGTTCAGCCAGTAATGGCGCAGTCTGCGACTAAGCATGGGATCACATAGCCACTCCCATAAGAGGGCAAGCGATCTTGATTCATCTTGGATAGATCCAGAGAAGGAATCCAGAGTTCACAAGATCCTCTTGGCAATGCTTTTGCCATTAACATTCCTTGGGGTCTTTACGATATTTGTTTCCTGGCCAGGAAGCAATCTGCAAATCGATAAAGGCATTTTTGGCTATGTCGAGCAATCTGAGTTCTTTACGGTCGAAGTGCAAACCATTGAAAAGTATGACTGTATTTCTAATGGTGCGACGCAGGATGCATCAGGAAATTTCTCCACTTCGCAATGTGCACATATTTCCGCAAAGTTATTAACGGGACCAAATGCTGGCGAGATTGCAAAGTTTGATGTCGAACCAACAATTGTGGACTTCGGAATTCATTCCGGTGACAAGGTTTCAGTTGCCTCGATCCCGATTGAAACAGGTAACGATTACATCTTTAATGACTTTGAGCGCACCAATGGAATCTACGTTTTGTTCGCAGTGTTCTTGATAATTTTGTTTTTAACCGCAGGTTTTGGAGGACTACGCGCCTTACTTGGACTAGTGATTACCTTTGGACTTTTGATCGTCTACTTAATCCCGTCGTTGATTCAAGGTCAGCAAGTCGTTTATGTAGTTGGTGGAGTAGTACTAGCAATCACTGCTTTAGTTTTGTATCTAGTTCATGGGTTCAGTTTGAAAACAGGGGCGGCAATCGTTGGAACTCTTTGCGGCTCGGCCATTGCCATGATCGGTGCACTTTGGTCAACCGATGCACTTCGTTTAACTGGCATAACTGGTGATGAAGATCTTGTGTTGTCTGCTGTTGCTTCCCAAGTGAAACTCTCAAATCTATTGATTGCCAGCATGGTCATTGCAGGCTTTGGTGCACTTAATGACGTAACCGTTACTCAAAGCTCGGCAGTTTGGGAACTAGCTAGCGCTAATGAGAAACAAACTTGGCGGCAATTATTCTTTGGCGGCATGCGCATCGGACGAGATCACATCGCATCGTCGATTTACACGATTGCTTTTGCTTACGTTGGATCGGCACTGGTTACTTTGATGCTCATAGTTGCTGCCAGTCCACCGCTAGCTCGTTTGATAAATGACGAGGTTGTCGCTCAAGAATTGGCATTGATCATGGTTGGCTCAATTGCTTTGGCGCTGAGCACTCCAATAACCACGGCTTGCGCAGCTTGGTTTGCGGTAAAGATTGCAAAATCCGAAGCAGCACCGACTACTTAAGAAACGCTGACTCGACCTGCTTCAAGACGGGCAACTGGAACGCGGAATGGCGAGCAAGATACATAATCGAGTCCAACTTCGTGGAAGAACTTGATTGATTCTGGATCTCCACCATGCTCACCACAAACACCAAGCTTGATGTCTGGTCGGGTTGCGCGGCCTTTTTCTACAGCAATCTTGATTAGCGCACCGACGCCATCGACATCAAGTGATTCAAATGGTGAAACCGTGAAGATGCCACGATCCAAGTAAGTTGCAAAGAAAGATGCCTCAACATCATCACGACTAAAGCCCCAAGTGGTTTGTGTTAAGTCATTGGTACCAAATGAAAAGAATTCTGCTGCCTCTGCAATACGTTGCGCTGTTAGAGCCGCTCTTGGCAATTCGATCATGGTTCCAATCGAGAATGGCAACTCAATGTTTTCTTCGCTTGCTATCTGCGCAAGTAATACATCCATTTCATCTCTAATCAGATGAAGTTCCATTACGGATCCAACCAGCGGGATCATGATTTCAACTTTTGGATTTCCGCCTGCGCGCAGCCGCTTAATAGCAGCTTGCGCAATGGCTCTAACTTGCATTGGGAACAAGCCAGGAACAACTAACCCAAGGCGAACGCCTCGTAGACCAAGCATCGGATTGGATTCATGTAAGCGATCTACCGCACTAAGCAATAGTTCTTGTCGGGACACGTCTTCATTGCGCTCTTTGCCGAGTGCAACGTCAACCATTAAGTCGGTCCGATCTGGCAAGAACTCATGAAGTGGGGGATCAAGTAAACGAACTGTTACTGGAAGTGAATCCATCTCTTCAAATATTTCTTCAAAATCTTTTTGCTGCATTGGCAAAAGTGCTTCGAGTGCAGCATTTCGTTCTTCTGAGTTATCTGCCAAAATCACGCGCTCAATCAAAACTCGGCGATCACCCAAGAACATGTGCTCTGTTCGGCAAAGACCAATGCCTTCGGCGCCGAGGTTTCTAGCCCACTTTGAATCTTCTGCGGTATCTGCGTTAGTGCGAACCTTTAACCGACGAACTGAGTCAGCATGCTTCAAGATTCGATCTACTGCCGTTACAAGAGCGGCGATTTCTTCATTCTCAGTTGCAATTGCAGCTGCCAAACCATTTTCCAAGTAATTGGAAACAGGTGATGGCACTACATCAAGTTCACCTAAGTAAACATGTCCAGTTGAGCCATCAATTGAGATCATGTCACCTTCTTTAATTACAAGGTCGCCAATTGTTGCGGTGCGCTCGGCGTGAGACACATCTACCGCATCAGCGCCACAGACACAGGTCTTGCCCATGCCACGAGCTACAACTGCAGCATGGGAAGTCTTGCCACCACGAGCAGTCAAGATGCCAGTTGCAGCGATCATGCCTTCAAGATCATCGGGATTAGTTTCGCGTCGAACTAAAACTACGCGCTCTCCCTTTTCAGCCCATTTAACGGCCGTTGCGGAATCAAATACTGCTTTACCGACCGCTGCGCCTGGTGAGGCAGCCATGCCGGAGGCAACAATTTTGGAAGTCGAGGCTGAATCAAACTGCGGGAACATTAACTGGGCCAATTGTGATCCATTCACACGAATCAAGGCCTCATCCATTGTGATCAGGCTTTCATCGACCAGTTGAGTTGCAATCCGAAACGCAGCTGCCGCAGTTCGCTTTCCAACGCGAGTCTGGAGCATCCAAAGCTTGCCTTTTTCAACCGTGAATTCAATGTCGCATAGATCTCGGTAATGAGTTTCAAGCTTTCGCATAATCTTCATTAGTTCATTGAAGGATGTTGGATCGGTGCGATTTAGTTCATCAAGGCTGAAAGTGTTTCGAATTCCGGCAACAACATCCTCACCTTGCGCATTTGGCAAGTAGTCGCCGTATGCGCCGGTCTTGCCGGAAGCTGGATCGCGAGTAAACGCAACACCAGTTCCAGAAGTTTCGCCTAAGTTTCCGAATACCATTGAACAAATATTTACAGCGGTACCAAGATCGTCAGCGATTCTTTCGCGACGACGATACAAGCGGGCACGTGAAGTATTCCAAGAATCAAAAACTGCGCGAGTTGCAAGATCAAGTTGTTCTCGGGGATCTTGCGGGAAGTCGCGTCCACTGTGCTCTTGAATTATTGCCTTGAAAGTTTCTACAACTTGTTTTAGCTGATCAGCAGTTAAGTCGACTTCAGTGGCAACTCCAGCTTTTTCATTTGCCGCCTGCAAAGCATCTGCAAAAATCTCACCTTCAATATCCAAAACAGTTTTGCCAAACATCTGAATCAGGCGGCGGTAGGAGTCCCAAGCAAATCTTTCATTGTTGCTTACTTTGATAAGTCCATTTACGGAGTAGTCATTGAGTCCGACGTTAAGAACGGTCTCCATCATGCCCGGCATGGAAAACTTTGCACCAGATCGAACGCTAACGAGCAATGGGTCATCGATGTCACCGAGTCTTTTGCCGAGTGCATCTTCAAGGCGGCGAAGCGCCATAGTGACTTCAACACGCAGCGCAGCTGGCTCAACGCCGGTGACCAAGTATTCTCGACAGGCTTCCGTGGAAATAGTGAAGCCCGGAGGTACTGGCAGGCCGAGCTTGGTCATTTCGGCTAGGTTGGCACCTTTGCCACCTAGTAGATCCTTTTGATCTTTATCGCCTTCGGAAAAATCGTAAACGTACTTAGTCATTGCTAGAGCCCTCCGACCAACGATTTCCAGCCTGAGAACTGGGAATCTCCTTACCCAAAGGTATTGCCCATAACCCCCCAGCGCCCGATGGGGATGCCCGATTTGAGCTAAAATCGCATCTCAATATGTGGACAGCCGTCTCACTGGATGTGACGGGAGTGACTTACTCGGGTTAGGGTTGGGGAACTATCAACACCTTCATCGGTGGTGGTGATGCATTCGAGGAGCTACAAGCGAATCGGGCGCAACTTCTGTTACAAGCCTTTGGCGCAGAAGGGATGTCACCTAAGACCAGCCAACGATGAACTTAAATCGAAGCGATCCTTCGGTAGATCAAGGAGTGACGTAATGTCGCAACATATAACAGGCGCCGAGAGCCTAGTTAAATCTCTGGAACACGCTGATGTCGAAGTTGTATTCGGTATCCCAGGCGGTGCAATTCTTCCGGTCTATGACCCACTAATGGATTCCCCTTCAGTCCGCCACATCTTGGTTCGCCATGAACAGGGTGCGGGACACGCTGCCGAAGGTTACGCCGCAGCAAGTAATCGCGTTGGCGTTTGCATGGCAACAAGTGGACCAGGTGCAACTAACTTAGTTACCCCGATTGCAGATGCACATATGGACTCAGTTCCTATGGTTGCAATTACTGGCCAGGTGCCAAGTGCCTTCATCGGATCAGACGCTTTCCAAGAAGCAGACATTCGTGGCATCACAATGCCAATCACAAAGCACAATTACTTGGTCACCCGCGCAGAAGACATTCCTCGCGCTATCAAAGAAGCTTTTCACTTAGCAAGTTCAGGTCGCCCTGGTCCAGTGCTTGTGGACATCACAAAAGATGCATTGCAGGCAAGTGCTGAGTTTGTTTGGCCAACTCACATTGATTTGCCAGGTTACAAGCCAACAACAAAACCGCATGGTCGACAGATTAAAGAAGCTGCTCGCATGATCGTTGATGCGCACCGTCCAGTTTTCTACGTTGGTGGTGGCGTAATCCGCTCCCAGGCGCACAGAGAACTGAAGCAACTTGCTGAACTAACTGGAATTCCAGTTGTTACGACTTTGATGGCGCGTGGTGCGTTCCCTGATTCACATGCTCAGCACATGGGTATGCCTGGCATGCACGGAACTGTTGGCGCAGTTGGCGCACTGCAGAAGGCTGACTTACTTATCGTTCTTGGTGCACGTTTCGATGATCGCGTAACTGGAAAACTTGAATCGTTCTCACCAAAATCCAAAGTCATTCACATTGACATTGATCCAGCTGAAATTGGCAAGAATCGCTACGCAGATATTCCAATCGTTTCGGATGTGCGCGAAGCCATCTCGCAGCTGATCCCTGCCGTAACAGCTGAATTTGATGCTGGAAATCGTGCAGACTTAACCGCTTGGTGGATCACACTTAACCACTGGCGCGAAACTTACCCACTTGGCTATGACCAGCCAACTGATGGAACACTTTCACCGCAGTATGTGATTGAACGTCTAGGCAAGATTGCTGGACCAGAAGCGATCTACGCAGCAGGCGTTGGTCAGCATCAGATGTGGGCTGCACAGTTCATTGGATATGAAAATCCAAACACTTGGCTTAACAGTGGTGGCTTAGGAACTATGGGCTACTCGATTCCAGCAGCTATGGGCGCAAAGGTTGGCGCTCCAGATAAAACTGTTTGGGCAATCGATGGTGACGGCTGTTTCCAGATGACTAATCAAGAGCTAGCTACCTGCACAATCAATGACATTCCAATCAAGGTTGCACTTATCAATAACGCTTCCCTTGGCATGGTTCGTCAATGGCAAAACTTGTTCTACAACGAGCGCTACAGCAACACAGATTTACATTCACATTCAGTTCCAGACTTTGTAAAGCTTGCAGATGCATACGGTTGCCACGGCATCCGAGTGTCGACTGCAGAAGAAGTGGACAAAGCCATTGAGCGGTCAATGGAAATCAATGACGCACCAGTGGTAATTGATTTCCAGGTTCATCGCGATGCAATGGTTTGGCCAATGGTTGCTGCCGGTACTGGAAATGATGAAATTCAATTTGCGCGAGATCTGGCTCCACAATGGGAAAGAGGGGATGACTAAACATGGCTCGTCATACTCTTTCAATCTTGGTGCAGGATCAACCGGGAGTACTCGCTCGCATCTCAGCACTGTTTTCTCGTCGCGGGTACAACATTGAGTCTTTGGCAGTAGGCACAACCGAAACCGAAGGTGTTTCTCGTATGACTGTCGTAGTCAACGTAGATCAGCATGCCCTTGAGCAAGTTACCAAGCAGTTAAACAAGTTGATCAACGTATTGAAGATTGTTGAACTTGATGACAGCACTGCAATTGCTCGAGAGCTAATGCTGATCAAGGTTAAAGCCGATGATCATTCCCGCAGTAAAGTTCTTGAACTCGTTGAGTTGTTTCGCGCCAAAGTAGTTGACGTTAGTGGCGACGCAGTAACTATTGAGGCAACCGGTTCAAGTGACAAACTTGAGGCATTCTTAAATGTCCTTGCCCCTCATGGAATCAAGGAAATTGTGCAGTCCGGCGTTGTGGCCCTAGCCCGCGGTGGCCGCTCAATTGCTGACCGTTCCAACAAGAATTCCGACCGTATCTAACAGAAATTCACACAATCCAAAGAATCTGACAGACTTACCAAACTAGCGAAATAGGAGAGCCCAGTGGCCGAATTGTTTTACGAAGATGATGCAGACCTTTCAATTATTCAAGGTCGCAAAGTAGCCGTTATTGGTTACGGTAGCCAGGGCCATGCCCACGCACTTAGTTTGCGCGACAGTGGCGTTGACGTTCGCGTTGGTCTTGCTGATGGCTCAAAGAGCAAAGCAAAAGCTGAATCCGAAGGACTACGTGTTGTAGATCCAGCAACTGCAGCAGCTGAAGCCGATGTAATCATGATGTTGGTTCCAGATCACGTAGCTCGCAAGGTATATGCCGCGTCAGTAGAACCAAACCTAAAAGCTGGTGACGCTCTGTTCTTCGCACATGGCTTTAACATTCGCTTTGGATACATCACGCCGCCAGCAAACGTAGATGTTTGCATGGTCGCGCCAAAGGGTCCAGGACACCTAGTCCGCCGTGAGTATGTCGCTGGTCGTGGCGTTCCTGCCATTGTTGCTGTTGAACAAGATGCATCAGGCAATGCTTGGGCACTTGCGCTTTCATATGCAGCAGGTATCGGCGCACTTCGCGCTGGTGGAATCAAGACAACTTTCACCGAAGAAACCGAAACCGATCTATTTGGTGAGCAGGCCGTTCTTTGTGGCGGTGCTTCCGCACTAGTCCAAGCAGGCTATGAAACTCTTGTTGAAGCTGGATACCAGCCAGAAGTTGCTTACTTCGAGTGCTTGCACGAATTGAAGCTAATTGTTGACTTGATGTACGAAGGTGGAATTGCCAAGCAGCGCTGGAGCGTTTCTGACACCGCTGAATACGGCGACTATGTTTCCGGTCCACGAATTATCAATGCTGCAGTTAAAGCAGAAATGAAAGCCGTGCTAACTGACATTCAACAGGGCAAGTTCGCTCAGCGCTTTATTGATGACCAGGATGCTGGCGCACCAGAATTCAAGTCACTTCGCGCGAAAGCAGAACAGCATCCAATCGAAGCTGTCGGCCGCGATTTACGTAAGTTGATGTCATGGGTTAAGACCGGTGACAACGACTACGTTGAAGGCACTGCAGGTCGCTAACTAAACATGCTTGCGATACAGGTAGATCAGCCCGGTGGACCAGAGGTCCTAAAGGTAGCTGATCTACCTGTTCCTGTTTGTGGCCCAGATCAACTTTTAGTTGAGCTCGCTTATAGCGGCGTTAACTTTATTGACATATACCAACGTCAAGGTATCTATCCAATGCCGAGTCCATACGTACCTGGGCTTGAAGGAAGTGGAGTCGTTGTCGAAGTTGGCTCTGTAGTTAAAGGCTTTAGCGCGGGAGACAAAGTTGCTTGGCCATCTTCACTAGGAAGTTATTCGCAAGTCCATGCAGTCAATGCAGCTTCAGTGGTTAGAGTTCCGGACGGCGTATCTCTAGATGTCGCGTGTGCCGCAATGTTGCAAGGTATGACCGCACATTACTTAATTGCATCTCTTTATGAAGTAAAGCCAGGGGATACCGCGTTAGTACACGCAGCTGCTGGTGGCGTTGGACAACTTCTTTGCCAAATGATTTCTAACCGTGGCGCAACTGTTATCGGAACTGCTTCAACTGCTGAAAAAGCAGAAATCGCTCGCAATGCTGGTGCCAGCCATGTCATTAGATACGACTCCGCAGATGTAGCCGCGAAAGCCAAAGAACTAACCAACGGAATTGGCGTAGATGTTGTCTATGACGGTGTTGGACAAGCAACTTTTGAAGGCAGCCTGGCCTCACTTAAGCGCCGTGGCATGATGGCGCTTTTCGGTGGCGCCAGTGGCATGGTTCCGGCATTCGATCTCCAAGCCTTAAGTCGAATGGGATCTCTGTTTGTAACTCGTCCTACTTTGGCGGATTACATAGTCGGACCTGGTGAAATGCAATGGCGAGCAGATGAAATCTTTACTGAGCACTTAGCTGGAAAACTTAGCTTCGCAATCGGCAAGACCTACGCATTACAAAATGCCAAAGACGCGCACTCAGACTTGGCAGCTCGCAAAACCACAGGAAAACTCTTACTAGTTCCGTAAGTTCAATACTTGTTGCGTAACTAGGGCATTTTTTGGTGTCCATAAATCCAGATAGGCTTTGAAGATGCCGGCCGCACTAGTAACTGGAACATTTAATCCACCTCACATGGGTCATGTGAAGCTGATCAAATCTGCCATAGAAAAGCGTGACCATGTAGTTGTAGTCGTATTGGCTGCGCCGCATGATCGTCTAGCTGCGAACGACCGGGCTCGCGCACTCTTGCAGGACTGTGTTGCTGAAGGCGTAAACGAAGCCGCAATGACAATTGTTCATGGCTACGAATCAACACCATACGATCCAGGTAATGGCGCAGTTGCTAAATCTAATGCCAGAGTCATCGAAGCCCACCTGCGTCACACACCTCCAGTTGATCTTCTTGTTACCTCCGAAACCAATGGTGATGAGTTCGCCAAACTTCTAGGTCTGCATCACCACAGTTTTGATCCAGATCGCACTCAAGTTCCCGTGTCTTCGACTCAAATTAGAGATGACCTAATTGGAAACTGGCACTTGCTAGGACCAGGCTCTAGAGAGTTACTCGCGATTCGCGCAGTTTTTATCGGTGCTGAATCAACTGGAACCACTACTACAACTTTGGCAGTTCAAGCCGAGTTGATGAAGCGCCAAGGAAACTTTGCCACAACTAACTGGATTCGTGAATATGGTCGCGATCTAACCATGCGCAAGAAAGAACAAGCTGAGGCAATGGGACTAAACGAATACTCAGTCCCTTGGACAACAAATGACTTCGTTGAAATTGCTATCGTGCAACAACAGCTTGAAGATGTTGCGGCTCGTACAGGTGGACCAGTGGTTTGTTGTGACACTGATGTTTTCGCCTCAATCACTTGGGAGCGTCGTTACTTGGGCGAAAAGGCCGCCCTCCCAATGCCTAGTGACAACCAAAACCGAATTTATTTTGTAACTCAGCCTGATGGTGTCCCTTTTGTCCAAGACAAGATTCGAGACTCCGAAGAATTGCGAGTATCAATGACTCGAGAATTTGAAGATGACCTCATCAGTACTGGCAGATCTTGGATGGCACTTGATGGCTCGGTTGAAACCAGAGTTGAATTAGCGCTTAAGGCAATTGATGCCGCTATGGCCCAAGCCTTCGACTTCCACGTTCACTAGATTTACCGTTCCTGCCTTGGGCTAGGTTTTGAAACCCTAAACTTGAACTCATGCGATCAATCAAAACAATCCACGTTGTTAGTTGTCATGCCGAAGGTGAAGTTGGAGACGTAATTGTTGGCGGCGTAAACCCGCCGCCGGGTGAGACTTTGTATGACCAGTCACGATTCATCGCAACCGATAACGAGCTTCGCCAATTTGTATTAAACGAACCTCGCGGTGGCGTTTTTCGACATGTGAATATGTTGGTACCACCAAAGGATCCTAAGGCGGCTGTTGGATTCATAATCATGGAGCCAGAAGACACTCCACTTATGTCAGGCTCAAATTCAATGTGTGTAGCGACAGTAGTTCTGGAAACTGGCATTGTGCCAATGGTTGAACCAGAAACTCATTTCTTTATGGAAGCGCCGGCTGGATTAGTCGAAGTATTTGCAACCTGCAAGGACGGTAAAGCAACCCAGATCAAGGTTCATAATGTTCCGGCTTTTGCAGCAACTTTAGATACCAAGTTAGAAGTTCCTGGCTTAGGAACTTTGACAGTCGATACCGCATGGGGTGGAGACAGCTTCGTAATTGTTAATGCCAAAGAATTAGGATTCACACTTGATCCAAGTGAAGCGCGGGATCTTGCAGTTATGGGCATCGGAATTACTAAAGCTGCCAATGAACAACTGACTTTCACCCATCCAACAATTCCGGGCTGGACTCACTTCTCGTTTTGCCAAATGGCTATGCCGGTTTTCGAAGAAGGTGGCTCACTTATTAGCCACAATGCCGTTGCAGTTCAGCCGGGAAAGATCGACCGTTCTCCAACTGGTACAGGAGTTTCGGCACGAATGGCAGTACTTCATGCTCGTGGCGTGATGAAGCTGGGCGATCGGATCCGCGGACGCTCAATTATTGGTTCACATTTCGAGGGCCGCATTGAACAGGAAGTAATGATTGGCGATAAGCCTGGCATCATTCCATCGATTGCTGGTCAAGCTTGGCTTACTGGAACTCATCAACACATGCTGGATCCAACTGATCCATATCCACATGGCTACATAGTTAGCGATACTTGGCCACGAATCGGTAAAGATTAGCTCGTAACATGCCTGCGTCACCAAACATTTCTCACCTAGATTTTTCAGAAACTGGATTTTCAATCCGTTCTGATCAAGTCATGCAAGCTCGAGATCAACATTGGTATGCAACGACGAACTTTGGGATTGCCATTCTGCGTTACGAAGATTCCAATGCATTGCTCAAAGACAAGCGGCTTTATCAAGGCACCCGCAGGTGGCCATCACATTTCGATATCACTGATGGCCTATTGGCCAAGTGGTGGCCGGACATCATGTTGAGCATTGAAGGCGAAGACCACCTTCGACTTCGCAAGCTTTCTGGACCTGCCTTCTCACCAAAAGTTCTAGAGCCCCTGATTCCAACTTTTTCTGAGCTGGCACATGAATTAATTGATGGTTTTTGTGAGCGCGGTACAGCCGAATTCATGAGTGAGTTTGCCGAAGCTTATTCCGCGCGAGTCATCACTGGCTTACTTGGAATTGACAAATCGCAATGGCGAGAAATAGCAGATCTTGCGACTGAACTTGGGTACGTGTTTAGTGTCACGATCAAAGAAGATCTAGAAGTTATCGAGCACGGGCTGTCCGGTCTTTTGGAGATATCCAAAAAATTGATTGAAAGTCGCCAAGGCACCGAAGGTGATGATTTTGTCGGCGCACTAATCAGGGCTAATTCCGATGGCAAGAAAATCACTGATCATGAATTGTTGATGCTGGTTAGCTTCATCATCTTTGCTGGTTTTGATACCACTAGAAATCAAATTGGACTTGGGCTCCAGACTTTTTCAAAGCACATGGATCAATGGCGCAACCTAGGCGAGAATCCAGACTTAGCCCGCAGCGCAGTTGAGGAAGTTATGCGAGTTAATCCAACAATTACTTGGGTCAGCCGTGAAGCCTCGGTTGATGTCGAGTACAAGGATCTGGTTATCCCACAAGGTAAGACCATCCACTTACTAACGATTCCCTCCGGAAGCGATCCACGCAGATTTGAGAAAGTTGAGTTCGACATAACTGCCCAGCGTCCACCACACTTTGGATTTGGTGGCGGGATGCACCATTGCTTAGGGCATTACGTTGCGCGCTTAGATATGGCTGAAGCATATAAAGCACTTGCGCAGCGACTTCCGGATTTTGAGATTCTATCTGGCGCTACTTATCTGCCAGATAGCGGAAACACTGGGCCAATTGAATTACCGATCAAGTTCACACCTTCAGCTCGCAGGTCCTAATGCCGGAAAAACCTAAATCACCACCAAAGTTGAAGTCCATCAAATCAATTCAAAAGTATTTGGCAACGCAAGATAAGCGCCTTGGGAGATTTCTCGAGAACGCTCCGCTCTATCCAGTTGCCAAAGAACCAGCTCACAATTCTCACTTCGAAACCATTGTGTTTGCTGTCATAGGTCAGCAGTTGTCGGGTAAGGCGGCTGACACCATCACTCACCGATTGATCGCAAAGACTGGTTCACCGGTCAAGCCGGCCAAACTTCTTAAGTTAGGTCACCTTCAGTTGCGAGAAGTTGGCCTTAGCAATGCAAAGGCTCGGACCATCCTGGAATTGAGCGAAGCAGTGGTTAAAGGTTTTGACCTGGAGTCCGTAGATGAATTACCTGATGATGAAATCGTCAAGCAATTAACACAGTTCTGGGGGATTGGGCGCTGGACGGTCGAGATGTTCATGATGTTTAGGTTGGGCAGACTCGATGTTTGGCCAATCGGTGATCTGGGCGTGCGCCGAGGTTGGGGAATTATCCAAGGCCTGGGATATACGCCTACCGAGAAAGAAGTTATTGGCGTCACTGATCACCTTTCGCCATACCGCAGTGTCGTTGCTTGGCATTGCTGGCGAGCAACTGATGAAGAACCAGACTTCTGGTAACTGCTTGCTGCTAAATCTTTGCAATCATTTTTCGTTGAATTCATTTAGAATTGGATCATGTCGAAGTCAGTAGTACTAATTGCCGAAGAGTTATCCCCAGCCACCATTGCCATACTTGGTGATCAATTTGATATTCGGCATTGTGACGGAGCAAATCGCGCAGAACTATTACCGGCTCTTGCCAGCGCCAACGCAGTACTAGTTAGATCTGCCACCAAGATGGACGCCGAAGCCATTGCTGCTGCGCCAAATTTGAAGATCATCGCGCGCGCTGGAGTTGGCCTAGACAACGTGGATGTGCCTGCTGCAACCGCTGCCGGAGTATTGGTTGTAAATGCCCCAACCAGCAACATCGTTTCAGCTGCCGAGTTAGCAGTTTCGCTGTTACTTGCAGTGGCTCGCAATGTAGTTCCCGCGAATTTAGCTCTAAAGAATGGCCAGTGGAAGCGTTCCCAATTTGGGGGAGTTGAACTGCAAGGTAAGACGGTTGGAATCATCGGAATGGGCAAGATAGGAATGTTGGTAGCACAGCGACTAGCTGGGTTCGACATGAAGTTTGTTGCTTACGACCCATACGTAACGGCAGCACCTAGTGGTGGACCAGAAATCAAAATGGTTTCGCTCGACGAACTTTTGGCAGCAGCCGACTTTGTAACGATCCACATTCCAAAGACTCCAGAAACTGCAG
>JBIIZV010000060.1:0-5632 GCA_044346095.1 Candidatus Nanopelagicales bacterium | reverse complement strand
GTGCACGCAGTTGTTAACAACTCACCAAAGCGTCTAAATGTTTGCACTTCATGCATCAAGGCTGGAAAAGTTTCCCGCGTCTGATAGCTAACTAAACTTTTAAATCCCCTCGATCTAATCGGGGGGATTTTTAGTTGCTTGAAAAGTGATCCCAGCCTTTACCGGAGTAGATCTCGCTATCAACGGTAACTACTGGTTCCCCAGCTTCAACTGTTCCAATAATGATCCAGCCGGATGGCACGTCAAGTGCTGTTTTAAATGTGGCAGCAAATGCGTGATCTTCACCACCGGTCAAAATCCATTCCAGGGCATTGCCATTAAATGCTGAAGCTGCAGCTGCTAAAGGTTCAGGGATTTCAAATTCAGAAGTCTTGATGTTGATTGAGACACCAGAGGCCTTTGCAATATGACTCAAGTCTGAAACTAAGCCATCGCTGATGTCGATCATTGAAGTTGCATGAGTCGCTAGTCGAACCAACTCATAAGGCGGCTCTGGCACTCGATGTGCGCCGACTAAAACTCGTGGCGATCTAAAGCCGCGAGAAAGCATTAACAATCCCGCTTGGGCAAATCCAAGTCGTCCAGCCAGCGCCAATACTTCACCAGGTTTTGCACCGGATCGCAGAATTGCAGCACGCTCCCCTAGTTCACCTAATGCAGTAACACTGATTGCAATCGAGTCACCGCGAACTATGTCTCCCCCAACAACAGTCACGCCTACCAATGATGCTTCTTCACTCAAACCATCTGCCAAACCCATAACCCAAGACACCGGAGTATCAGCAGGCAAAGCTAAGCCGACTAGTAATGCAGTTGGAGTTGCACCCATAGCAAAGATGTCTGCAAGGTTTTGGGCGGCTGCTTTACGACCAATATCTTTTGCTTCTGACCAATCAAGACGGAAGTGCACACCTTGCGTCAACATGTCTATGCAGGCAACAACATTTCCACCTTTGGCAGATACAACTGCAGAGTCATCGCCAATTCCGACCGAAACCGTTTCGTTTGATGATTTAGCCAGTCGGGCTGCAATTGCGTCAATCAACGCAAATTCGCCAAGTTGGCCAACGGTTTGGCCACCCACACTTTGCTCGGTCATGTATTACACGTTAGCGCGATTAACGCAGACCAACACCACGGCGAAGTGCATCTTGCACCAAGGCATCAACCAGTGCCGGGTAATCAAGACCAGTTTCCGCCCACATCCGCGGATACATCGAAATTGGCGTGAAGCCAGGCATGGTGTTTATCTCGTTGATGACAACATCATTTCCAGTAACAAACATATCCACCCGTGCGAGTCCTTCGCCGTCCATTGCCAAGAAAGCTTGGATCGCTAGCTCACGAAGTTTCTCGTGTTGGGCTGGATCGAGATTTGCTGGGACAGATAGCTCAACAGAATCATCCACGTACTTTGCTTCAAAGTCGTAGAACTCGTGTCCATCACGCACAATGATTTCGGCACAGACACTTGCCTTAGGTCCATTGGCCGTGCCTAAGACGCCACATTCAATTTCGCGAGCATTTTCAATACTTGCTTCAGCAATAACTTTTGGATCATGGATTCTGGCAGCTTCAATTGCAGCAACTAAATCATCGTGAGATTTAACTTTGCTGATTCCAACACTGGAACCTGCGCGACATGGCTTAATGAAAACTGGCAATCCCAAAGTTTTGATGCGTGCCAAGCTGGCATCCTTTTCAGTTAGCCACTGCGCATTGCTCACGACTTCATACGGACCAATTGGCAGTCCGGCAGAATGCATCATTGCTTTTAAGTGCGCTTTGTCCATTGCAGCAGCTGAAGCGAATACGCCTGAGCCAACGTATGGAATGCCCGCTAATTCAAGCAGTCCTTGAATTGTGCCATCCTCACCCCAAGGTCCATGTAGAACTGGGAAAGCAACATCTACTTGCTGCAATACCTCAGGAACATTGGATTGCACCACTAAATCGGTGGCACTTGGGTCCGCAGTGAAAAGAACTGCTGGGTTAGTTGCATCAACTTCCGGAAAGACGCCATTTTGAATCGCTAATCGATCAGCATTGTCGGCTTCGAGAACCCATTTGCCAGATTTTGTGATGCCAATTGGCACCACATCGTAAAGATTTCGATCAAGCGCGCGAAGTACACTGCCTGCAGATATACAAGAAATCGAGTGTTCGCTACTGCGACCGCCGAAGATTACGGCTACCCGGATTTTCTTACTCACCTGTCCAACGCTACCGAAACATTTTGAAATCTAATGGCACTAGTGTTTTCCCTATGAGCGCGCCGAAAAATGGTCACGAGTCCTTCAAGAATTTAGATACCGCTGCAGTGCAGGCTGGTCGTCCCCCAGTAACGCCAGATGGTCCCATCAATCCCCCGATTGTGTTGTCTAGCACGATGCACGCAGGTGGACCGTACGGTTACATGCGCGATTGGAACGCCACCTTGGATTCCTTGGAGCAAGCAATCGGCGCACTCGAAGGTGGGCGGTGCACCGTTTTCTCAAGTGGCATGGCTGCGGCAAATGCCATCTTCGATTTATTCCCGCAAGGAAAACCCGTAGTAGCCAGTCAGTATTCATATACCGGTGTTGCAATGCGACTAAAAGAACTTCACGACCTAGGTCGAATTGAGTTACGACTTGTTGATGTCACCGATGATGTTGCCGTCAAAGCAGCAATTGCCGGAGACGGAAATCCTGCTTCATGGGTTTGGATTGAAACTCCGACTAATCCAATGATGGAAATTTGTGACATAGAAGCAACTGCAACCGTGGCTCGACATTACGGCGCTTACCTTGCAGTAGATAACACCTTTATGACTCCAATAAGACAGCGACCACTTGAACTAGGTGCGCACCTTGTAATGCATAGCGCTACCAAAGGTTTGGCTGGTCACTCTGACTTACTTATGGGCGCTCTCGTAACTGCAGATGAAGAATTGGCACAAAAAATTGTTGGTCGCCGAGTTCTATTAGGCGCAGTACCTAGTGCCTTCGATTCTTACTTGGCGCTGCGCGGTATTCGCACTTTGGCAATTCGCGTGGATCGCGCTGAATCAAATGCGCAATTCATTGCCGAGAAGTTAGCTGGGCATAGCAAGGTTCGTGCTGTGCATTACCCAGGACTTGGTGGACATAAGAATGCAGACATCGCAAAGCGTCAAACCGATGGTCCAGGATTTATGTTGTCATTTGAAGTTGATGGGGATGCCGAAGATGCCGAGCGAGTGTGTCAATCTGTTGAGCTAATTACCTACGCAACTTCACTTGGTGGTGTTGAAACCTTGATGGAGCGCAGGCGCAGATGGCCTAAAGAAAATTCTGCAGTTCCGGAGAATCTAATTCGAGTATCTGTAGGAATTGAAAACGCAAACGATATTTGGGCTGATCTGGATCAAGCTCTAAATGCCACTGGTGAGATTGCAAATCAAACTCAACCAAAAATGGGCTACTAGTAACTACATATGCTCCTGTAGTTCTTGACCTTCTTCGGCTGTCGTCGGACGAGACATGAAGGCCTTCAGAACTTTCTCAGCGCTAGTTCCACGATGAATTACATTTACAACTTGTTCAGTAATTGGCATCTCAACACCGTGGCGATTGGCAAGATCCAAAATGGATTGGCAACTCTTAACGCCTTCTGAAGTGGTTTTGGTTAAGGTTTGAGCTTGCTCGATGGTCTTTCCTTCACCAAGGTAAACACCGATCGTTCGGTTGCGCGATAGCGGTGACTGGCAAGTTGCAATCAAATCGCCAACGCCAGCTAGCCCAGCAAAAGTAAGTGGATTGGCGCCAAGGGCAACACCCAAGCGAGACATCTCAGCTAGGCCACGAGTCATCAATGCGGACTGGGAATTCTCGCCATAACCAAGGCCAACTGCCATTCCGTTTGCCAAAGCGATTACGTTCTTGACCGCACCAGCGATCTCCACGCCAACCACATCAGTTGTGTAATACGGACGGAAATAATCGGTGGTGCAGGCATCTTGAATCTTGATCGCAAACTCTTCATTGGCGCAAGCAACTGTGGTTGCGGCTGGTTCGCGGGCTGCAATTTCATGAGCCAAGTTAGGCCCAGAAACTACCGCAACTCGATCGGTATCAACTTTGGTTATCTCGGCTATGACTTCAGTCATGCGCTCTGCTGTTCCTAATTCAACGCCTTTGATAAGTGATACCAAGATGGAATCCGTTGGAATAGACAAGCTCCAGGCCGAAAGATTTCCTCGCAAAGTTTGCGCCGGCATAGCCAGCACAACAAGATCAGCATCTGTTAAGGCCTGATCTGGATTTGTAGTCGCCAAGATATTTTTAGGAAGAGTTAGTTCTGGAAAATACGCGTGGTTAACATGAGTGGAATTAATGTCATCGGCAATCGCACTACTGCGTGCCCAAAGCGAAACGTCGCAACCCGCATCAGACAAAATCATTGAGAAAACGGATCCCCAGGAACCAGCTCCCATTACGGCGACGCGCATTATGACTCTGCTTTCTTTTGAAGTGCAATTCGACGATCCAGCGGTACCGCCGGTGGAGTTTCGCCACGTTGTTCTGCCAATATTTTAGTGATAGCCAACATGATGCGTTCTGTGGCTTCGCGCAGTGTGTTTGCTGAGATTGGTTGACTTCTTAAGTCATCAAGGTCAACTGCAGGTCCAGCCCAAACATGCATGGTTTTGCGCGGAAACAAATGCACGCGCTTTGAATAAGGCGGAATAACTTCTTGCGGTCCCCACTGCGCCGCTGGAATAACTGGAGCACCGGTCGTAAGTGCAATTCGAGCTACCCCAGTCTTTGCAGTCATTGGCCACAAGTTTGGATCTCGAGTCAATGTGCCTTCTGGATAGATAACTACGCACTGGCCGTTCTCGATTGCATTGAATGCCTCGCGCAATGAACCAGCTGCTGCATCTGAATTGCCACGGTGAACTGGAATCTGCCCAGCACTTTTCAAAATCGAACCAAGTAGTGGAATTTTGAATATTTCTGCCTTAGCCAAGAATCTAACTGGCCTGCCGTTGTCGTTTACATAATGTGCTGCCACTAAAGGGTCATACCAAGACAGGTGATTCATTGCCACAACAATGCCTTGGTCAACTCGCAAATACTCGCCTCCGCGCCAGTCTCGAGCCGTGGCTGCTTTCAGGATCGGGCGCAAAACAAATTCGATAAACCGATACCAAAATCCACGGTGTGACTGTGGGGAGAATTTGCTCATGACTTAATCATCCTGACATAAAAATGGATCGGACTCGTTGGTTTCCCAACGAGTCCGATCGCTTTAAGTTTTAAGGCTTATTTGCCTGAAACCTTTTTCTTGAATTCAGCGCCAGCGCGGAACTTAGGTACTGATGTTGCTGCAATCTGAACTGGAGCACCAGTCTGTGGGTTGCGGCCAGTACGTGCTGCGCGGTCTGACTTCTCGAAGATGCCGAAGCCAGTTAGGGAAACCTTGTCACCCTTGGCTACTGCGCGGGAGATGCTGTCGAAAACTGCATCTACAGCTGCGGTGGCGTCTTTTTTGCTTAGGCCTGCGGCTTCAGCAACTCCATCAATTAGTTCTGCCTTGTTCACTTTGGATCCTCCATAGTTACCCGACCTCCATTGATGAATGCCGGCGATCTTTTTTGTCATTAACC
>JBIIZV010000059.1:0-5648 GCA_044346095.1 Candidatus Nanopelagicales bacterium | reverse complement strand
CATGCCTGCGCTATTTGATGCCATGCCAAATACCTGGACTGATGTGAAGGACAACTTGGATTACAACAAACTTCCTAGATTCACTACGGCCGTTAGGTCTGTAGGCGCTGGCGTGGGAAGATAGTCATATGTCGCAGGTTCTTAAGGTTGATGCCCAAACATCTGGCGCTGACATAGCAACAGCGGTTGGTGCTGCAATTACCGCATTGAAAAATGGAGGATTAGCAGTCATCCCGACTGATACTTCTTACGCAGTAATCTGCGATGCCTTCAACGTTGGCGCAATTACAAAGTTGCGCATGGCAAAGAAACAAAATTCTGATATTTCCCTACCTATTGCAGCCGGATCAATTGACACTATTCGCGGAGTTGCAAACTTTTCTACGCTTGCAAATGATTTAGCCAGTGCATTGTGGCCAGGTCCGCTGACACTGCTCACTGCCGCACAAAATTCGTTGTCTTGGAACATTGGACAAGCTGGTTCCGCGTTGGCAGTTCGAGTTCCACATCATGAGGTGGCGCAACAGGTCTTATCTGGAATTGGGCCAACAGTTATGACGGGAGCCCAGTTAACGGGTGAGGCTCCGGTCCAGAATGTGGAACAAGCGCAAGCTGCACTAACGGACTTAGTCGATGTCTATCTAGATGGTGGCGAATTGAGTCTACGAATTTCAACGGTTATTGATGCAACGACAGATCATATTCGCTTAATTCGCAAGGGTGAGCTGTCTTTGGCTCAAGTTCGTGAAGTCATGCCAATCGTTATTGACGCAACTGCGTCTTAAGCCGCCAGCCCCTACAATTAAGAAATCGCGCGGGCGGTCGTAACGTTAAAGGTGAAAATCATGAGCAATACTTTCTTTGGATCTGACTTCGATGAGTTGAATGCAACCGATCCTGAAATTGCAAAAGTTCTTTTAGATGAACTAACTCGCTTGCGCACTGGCATTCAGTTGATTGCCTCCGAGAATTACACTTCACCTGCAGTACTTACAGCACTTGGGTCAACCTTGAGTAACAAATACGCCGAAGGTTACCCAGGCAAGCGCTACTACGGTGGTTGCGAAGTTGTAGACGTTGCCGAGACCATTGGTATCGAACGCGCAAAGTCGCTTTTTGGTGCTGACCATGCAAACTTGCAACCACATTCAGGTGCGAGTGCAAACATCGCAGTCTTTGGTGCCTTCCTTCAGCCAGGTGACACCTACCTAGCAATGGCTTTGCCACATGGCGGTCACTTAACTCATGGCGCAGGCGTTTCATATTCAGGTAAGTGGTTTAACCCAGTTCACTACGGTGTCGCTGAAGGAACTGAAAACATTGATTACGACCAAATGCGTGACTTAGCTCGCGAACACAAGCCAAAGATGATCATTGCTGGCGGTTCAGCAATTCCTCGCTTAATTGATTTCAAGGCAATCCGTGAAATTGCGGACGAAGTTGGCGCAATTATGCACGTTGATGCTGCGCACTTCATCGGACTTGTTGCTGGTAAAGCAATTCCATCTCCAGTGCCTTACGCAGACGTTGTTACTTTCACAACTCATAAAGTTTTGCGCGGCCCACGTTCCGGAATGATCCTGTGCAAGGAAGAGCATGCCGCAAAGATCGATAAGGCCGTATTCCCAATGATGCAGGGTGGGCCAATGATGCACGTTATTGCAGCCAAAGCAGTTGCATTGAAAGAATGTGCTACTCCGGAATACCAGAAGTATGCAAAGAATGTAATTGTTAATGCGCAGGCATTGACTGCGGGTCTAGCAGCTGAAGGCATGCGCCCAGTTACTGGTGGCACAGATACTCACTTAGCACTTCTTGATCTTCAAGGTATTGATGTGTCAGGTAAGGACGCAGAGCAGCGCGCAGGTGATTCTGGAATTGTTTTGAACAAGAACTCAATTCCTTACGATCCAAAGCCAGCTGCTGTTACTTCTGGTGTTCGCGTTGGAACGCCTTCCCTTACAACACAAGGCATGGGTGTTCCAGAAATGGCCACTATTGCAAGCATGATTGGTCGTGCGGTTAAGTCTGATAATCCTGCAGTACATGCTGAAATCAAGGCTGAAGTACTTGATTTAACAGCCAAGTTCCCGGCATACCCGCGTCCATAACTTTCCCTGGGGTCTAACCTTTTGTTATGCGTGAGTATTTATTGTGTCTAGCTGCTGCAGCAGCGGTCACATATTTACTAACTCCATCAGCACGGGCATTGGCAATTCGTTATGGCGCCATGGCCGATGTCAGAGATCGCGATGTCCACATTTTCCCAACACCACGATGGGGTGGACTGGCGATGTTGGCCGGCCTCGGAGTCGCAATCATTTTGGCCAGTCAATTGCCTTTGATGTCAACCATCTTCAACGACCGTCGCCAGATCTACGCACTTATTATCGGGTGCCTGATCATCGTCGCCTTAGGCGTAATAGATGACAAGTTTGGGTTAGATGCGCCAACAAAACTTGTGGGACAAATCTTGGCTGCCGGAACTATGGCAATGCAAGGCGTGACTTTGGTTTGGTTACCGATTCGCGGAACTTTCATTCTTGATCCGACAACTTCGGTATTGCTTACCGTGTTAGTTGTATTAGTAAGTATCAACGCGGTAAATATGGTTGACGGTTTAGATGGCTTGGCGGCCAGCATTGTTTTAGTTGGTGCTGGCGCATTCTTTGCCTACTCTTACTTTCTCTCAGTCGCAAATGGTTATCAGCGCGCGGCACTGGCAACTTTGGTGTCAGCTTCTTTGATTGGAATGTGCGCAGGATTCTTACCTCACAACTGGTATCGAGCAAAAGTTTTTATGGGCGACACCGGATCAATGTTGATCGGTTTGTTGATGGCTGCCTCATCGATCATGCTCACGGGCCAAGTGGATCCAGGTGGCTTAAGCGGCGGCACATTGCTTCCTGCATTCTTGCCAATCGTTTTGCCGCTTTCAATTTTGGCGGTTCCATTACTCGACTTGTTGTTAGCTGTCGTTCGACGAACTCGCAAGGGGCGATCACCGTTTGCTCCAGATAAAGAGCATTTGCATCATCGACTACTCAAATTGGGTCACGGTCAAGAGCGCGCGGTTTTGATCATGACTGCCTTCACCGGCTTGCTGGCGTTCGGTGCGGTAAGTACTGCCTTCGTTCCAGTTTGGGTTACCGGATTAGGGGCAGGATTAGGTGTGGTCGCACTTGCCAGCTGGGTGCTAAATCCACCTCGAACTAGAACAAGAGCAAGAACCTAAATTGAATGTTAAGTACCGCCCGTCACTAACCGAGAGCTAAATGAGAGAATGATTTTTATGACAAGCCAACGCCTAATTCTTCGAGCAGCCATTCCAACTTTTATAGTTGGCGCATTGGCGACAATCACCGGGTTTATTTCCAGTGGTACCAAGGGCTTAATTGCTGGAGTGTTCGGCACCTTACTTGTCGTGATTTTCTTCACAGCCGGACAACTGGCACTGGATAAGGTCATCCGTACCAATCCAGGAATTGCCACTTCGATGGCCCTATTGCTTTATTTGATCAAAGTCGCAGTCTTGTTTGTTTTGTTGCTTCTGTTTAAGGACACTGAAGCCTTCGATACCAAGGTATTCGCCGCAACCATTGTTTCCTGCACAATCGTTTGGCTAGTTGCCGAAACCTGGGCATTTGCCACAGCAAAAGTCCTTTATGTGGAGCCTGGATCCGGTCCCGATATTCGTCCGGTTGATACCTCCCAGCCAAAAGATTTGTGACCTTGTGAAATTAATCGCAAAGTCAGGGGTCAGTTCAGCGCCCCTGGAAATACCTGATAATCTGGCGGAGCAATGAAGGAAGACGGAGCTGAATTCCCCAACAGCAACGACAACCGCGAAACATCAGACATGGCCTGGCGTTCAGTTAGTAACTTAACTGCCGGGTTATTGCTGTATGGCGGACTTGGTTGGTTTCTCGGACAAAAGTTCGGACACCAAAACGCTTTCATAGCCGCTGGATCAATTCTTGGAATTGGCTTAGCGCTTTACCTCACCTACGCACGCGTTTCGGCAATGGATCGAAACACCACTACGAGTGACCGGAGGAAAGACCAGCAATGAGTGTAGTTAAGTTAAGCGGTGACAGTACATGTCCCGTAACACCACACCTGAATTCAGGTTGCGGTTTTCCTGCACCAAACGCTGAAATCTTTTTCCTTGAGCCATACACAACTTTGAACATCTTTGGCATGGACTTTGTAATTGGTAAAACTTCAATTCTTGCCGCATTAGTTTCCTTGATCGTGGCAACGTTTTTCTTAGCTGCTGCCCGCCCACGCAAAATGGTGCCAGGCAAGCTGCAGTCAATAGGCGAGCAGGCTTACTTGTTTGTCCGCGATCAAATTGCTCGGGAAGTAATTGGCAAGGACGGCGATCGTTTCGTGCCGTTCCTAGGTTCGCTTTTCTTCTTCGTTTGGATTTCAAACTTGATGGGTGTTATCCCAGGTGCGCAATTCCCAATCATGTCCAGCTTGGCTTTTCCGGTTTCGCTGACTCTGATGGTTTACGCGACTTACATGTACATCGGCATGAAGCACCAAGGTCCAATTAGATTCTTTACAGCTGCGATGTTCCCGCCAGGTGTGCCAAAACCTATGTATGTACTTCTGGCACCGCTTGAATTACTTCAGCTAGTGGTAACTCGTCCAGTTACTCAGGCAATTCGTTTGTTCGCCAACATGTTCGCAGGTCACTTGCTACTTACAACGTTTACCGTTGGTGCCTACTACTTATTGTCACCATCAATTGTGGGAGTTCTTGGAGCAGCTACATCATTTGGCGTCACCGTGGTGCTCACTGGATTTGAAATGTTCATTCAAGGTCTACAGGCATTCATCTTCACACTTTTGACTGCCGTTTACATTGGTGGATCACTACACGCAGAACATTAAGATTTTCCAATTGAGCAATCGATTGGAACTTGCAAGACAGAAAGTAAACCTGAGTTACTGGACAAGCCAGTAACTCTCGACAGAAGGAATAAGTTATGTCAGTGCTAGCAGAAGTAACCGGCTCGATCGGTTCAATTGGCTACGGCCTTGCAGCTATCGGTCCAGGCGTTGGTATCGGAATCATCTTCGGTAACGGTGTGCAAGCTATTGCACGTCAGCCAGAGGCTTACGGCGTTATCCGCCAGAACATGATTCTTGGCTTCGCGCTAACTGAAGCCCTTGCTCTAATCGGCTTCGTTGTCCCATTCGTTTTCGGTGCCTAATTCAAAACGAGGATTAAATTACCGTGATTAATATCATTGCTGCCGGAGGCGAGACAAACATCCTTCGCCTGCCAATTTACGAGTTGGTAATCGGAACACTTGCATTTGGAATCGTATTCTTCGCGCTTGCAAAGTTTGCATTCCCTGCAATCAGCAAGACACTTGATGAACGTGCCGATGCAATTGAAGGCGGGCTAGCGCGCGCAGAAAACTCACAAGCAGAGGCTGCGGCCATGCTCGAGCAATATCGCGCTCAACTAGCTGACGCCCGTGGTGAAGCTGCAACAATTCGAGCTGAAGCACAAGCTGAAAAAGCAGCCATGATTGAAAGTGCTCGTGGTGAAGCAGCAACAGCTGCCGCATCAGTAACCGAGCGCGCTCAGGCTCAGATTGAAGCCGAGCGTAGTCAAGCCATGGCATCGC
>JBIIZV010000058.1:0-5700 GCA_044346095.1 Candidatus Nanopelagicales bacterium | reverse complement strand
CGGCCAGAAGGTGCGAAGAATTGCGCAGATTATCTGCGACCTGGTTCAACAATTCTGTTCGTCGTTGTGCGCCAAGTTCCCACCAACCAGATTGCGCACACTTTGCGGCTTCGACAGCTCGGGCAACTTCGGCTGAATCTGAGGCCTGGAAGTGGCCAATTAACTCACCAGATGCTGGGTCAAAGATTTTTGTCGGATCTGAGCCTGGCAGGGAAGCTTTCCCATCAATCCAATTTGAGGCTTGAATTTCAGCCACACCAACCCCAATTTCCTGAAAACCCTCGTTTTTACGAGTATTTATCGTCTATAAAAATAATCTTACGAAGCGCTGACAAACTGACAGACGTGATCGTAACATTATTACGTAGCGATTCGCCAGTAGTTCTGGCTCTAAGGGTTAGGGAACTTGCAAATGAAGAAAATAGTTTTAGCAACAGGTTCAGCAGCACTGCTTTTGCTCACAGCTTGTGGTGGAGCAGCGGCTCCCGAAAGTTCCGCAAGCGGTGAAGCAACTTCATCTGGAATTGAATTAGTTACCGCAATGCCAGCTGGCGTTGGCCCGGTGGAAAATGTGAACTGGAATTTGGCAGATGGTGAACCGCTATCGCTTGATCCAAACCTGTCCTGGAGCGGTTCACAGAATTTTGTTGGAAATTTAATGTGTGAGTCCCTGTTGTCCACAACTCCGGAAGGCGGTTTGGAGCCAGGTCTTGCGACAGACGTTTCCTACACAGACGCCACAACACTTGTAGTGAAGCTACGCGAAGGAGTGACTTTCTGGGATGGTAGCGCTTTAACTGCCGATGATGTTGTGTACTCAGTTGAGAAAGCTCGTACGAATGAAGTCTCACAGTTCGGTGGCGATTTAGCATCTGTTGCATCCGTTGAGGCGACAGATGCCTCTACTGTGACAATTAAGCTCAGTGAGCCAAATTCACTAATTCGTGGTGTTTTATCAACAGGTGCCGGGGCAGTGGTATCAAAGGCATCTGCTGAAGGTAACGCAAACTTTGGATTACCTGGCGATACCTCGATGTCATGCACCGGACCTTACATGTTTAAGGAATGGACCGCAGGATCAAAGATTGTTGTTGAGTCGAATCCAACATGGTGGAACAAGGGTGACGGCAAGCAACTTACAAAGCAAATCACCTTCTCATTCATAACGGATCCAGCGGCAGCTGTTGCAGGATACGAAAGTGGAGAGCTTGATGGTGGCTTCTTGATTCCAGCTTCAAGCATTAAGGCCTTGCAGGCATCAACTGTTGGCACGCTTGGATTTGGCGATGGGTCAGCCTTTGCTGCTTGGGTACCAGTCGTAAATACTGAGCGCTCGATGTCTAATCCAAAGCTTCGCGAAGCACTAGCTAAGAGTCTCGACTATGCAAATTTAGTAGCAACCGATACCGCGGGAGCTGGAATTCCAGCTAAAGCCGTAGGTGTGCCAGGATCATGGGGAAATGATAAAGCTGCTTACCAAGCTGCTTGGGATGCGTTGCCAGATCCGGTAACTGACCTAGATGCCGCAAAGAAATTGGTTGCTGAATCTGGCGTAAGTAATCCAGAACTAGTGATTGCTGCCTGGTCTGAACTTCCGGATTCGGTAAATCAAGCACTGGTTTTGCAACAGGCTGCAAACTCCGTGGGATTCAACGCCACAATAAACAAAATAGGCTTTGATCGCGCTGCGGACTTGTTCAGCGGGACTAAAAAGGAAGATATCGATATCTTTGCTACCAACTATTTATCGTCTGTCAGCGATCCACTGTTTATCTACGCGCAGATTGGTCTTGAGGCCGGTTTTGCAAACTGGGGTGGATATAGCAACGCCAAAGTCAGTGAACTTGTAACAAGTGCGCTGGCGACAACTGACGATGCAGAGCGCGCAAAGATCACGATTGAAATCCAGTCATTGATAGTGGCCGATTATGCTTGGCTACCAACAACAACCGCTCCGACACCGTTCTTTATTAGTAATGAATTGTCCGGAGTTGTACCTACTGGCCCCGCACACCTATGGTCTGCATGGGCTGTAAACCTCGGTACTGCAAAGTAAAGCAATTACCTCTCGTAACCCATCACAAATAGAAATTCAAACAGGTAAGAATAACTGAATGAAAAGATATTTGTGGCGAAGGATAGGGCTGGGTGCGCTGACGATTGTCGCAACGACAATGTTGGTGCACCTAGCTCTCTATCTAGCGCCTGGTGATCCGATTGGTTACTTACTTAATGGCCAACCGGCAACACCTGAGCGGATAGCAGCACTGCGTGCCCAATACAACCTAGATGAGCCGTTTTTCACTCGATATGTCTCTTGGATCACCGGAGTTTTTCAGGGAGATTTAGGCACTTCAGCTGCCTTTAATGCTGATGTTTCAACTCTGATAGCGTCGCGATTTCAAACAACCATGTACTTAGTTCTAATTTCGTTTGTTTTCATTTCGGTATTTGGCCTGACTTTGGGAATCCTTGCGGGACTTCACAAAGGAGGCATCGATAGCTTCTCTATGGCTACGGCAACGATTTTGTCATCGATACCGGCATTCGTCGGTTCATTTATCTTGATAAATGTTTTTGCGCTTCAACTTGGTTGGTTTCCAGCTATCGGTGGCGGAGACGGCAGCCTCTCATCTGCAATTTCACACATGACACTCCCTGCTATTGCGCTGGCATTCAGCGCAGGAGCGTTTGTTGCTCGAACTACTCGTGCATCAATCAGAGTTGAGAGTGCATCAGAGCATGTTGTCACGGCAACGGTGAGGGGAATCCCACGAAATAAAGTTGTTTCTAGGCACATAGTTAGAAATGCACTGCTGCCTGTAATAAGTCTTGGTGGATTGTTATTCGTGGGACTCATTGTTTCAACGGCATTTGTTGAGCAGGCATTCGCAATAAACGGAATTGGCGGACTACTCGTAGTAGCTGCAAGGCAACAAGATTTCGACTTAGTGCAAGCGATCACTTTGATCATGGTCATTTCCTTCGTCGTGGTCAATTTGGCAGTCGATGTTCTCTACTGGATTTTGGACCCTCGCATTAGAAGTGAGGTCGCATAATGTCAATTGGACAAATTGCAATCGGAAGGAATCGGGGTTACCGAAAGAGTCTAAGTAAAATAGGCTTGCTCGGCTGGCTGGCAGTATTTGTGCTGTTCACTTTTGGAGTGATTGCGATTTTTGGATCTGCATTAGCGCCGCATGATCCAAACAAAATTGATTTGGCCTATTCCTATGTTGGTCCGATTCCGGGCCACCCACTTGGATTTGATGAACTAGGCAGAGACTTATTCTCTCGACTACTTGTTGGAGCGCGCACAAGTTTGATAGGTCCAATTGTTTTAGTCATATCAACGACTGTGATAGGTACATCAATTGCGATCTTGGCTGCTTGGCGACGAGGTTGGACTGATGCTGGGTTGAGCGCTGGAGTTGACATAGCTGTGGCATTTCCAGGATTGCTACTTGCAATTCTGTTAGCCACTGTATTTGGCGCAAGCCTTTGGGTAGCGATACTTGCCTTAACTCTTGCCTACACCCCAAGCCTGGCGCGATTGTTGCGAAGTTCTGCACTCCGTGAGACTGGAATGGATTATGTCAAAGCCCTAAAGGTTTTGGGATTTAGCGATAGGCAAATCATATTCAAGCATCTGCTTCCAAATCTGGCGCCGTTTATTATCGCGCAAGCGATCATTATGTTCGGATACGCGACGCTGGATCTCGGTGGACTTTCATTCCTTGGGATTGGCGTTCAGCCGCCAACTGCAGATTGGGGAACCATGGTTGCCGCTGGTGCGTCTGGGCTGCTTCAAGGATATCCAACTCAGACTTTGGCGGCAGGATCATGTTTGGTTCTAACTGCCGTTTCATTCGCTGTTATTGGCGATCGCCTGGCGAGAATCTGGGGTGTCGAATGAGCCTCGTAGAAATTGAATCATTCACTCTTGATGTGCAGGTAGTTGAAGCTAGCGCTCGAGTAATTCACGAGGTGTCTTTCAAGCTGGAAGCCGGGCAATCCATAGGCATTGTTGGTGAATCCGGTTCTGGTAAGAGTTTGACCTTGCGTGCAATCGCGGGGCTCAGTCCAGAGAACTCAGTTGTTGGCGGAAAGATTAGCTTTCAGGGTGAAGAAGTTTCTGCAATGGATCGCGAAAGACTGATGCAATATCGCTCTTCACAAGTTGCGATGATTTTCCAGGACCCTAGATCTGCAATTAATCCAGTTCGCAAAGTTGGAGATTTCCTAACTGAGAATGTTGTTACAAATTTAGGTTGGTCAAAATCTGATGCAAAAACAAAAGCAATCGAAGTCCTGACTGAAGTAGGTATTAGTAATCCTGAGAAGCAGTTAAAGGCCTTTCCTTCAGAGTTATCAGGTGGCATGTTGCAGCGCGTGATGATTGCATCGAATCTTTTGTGCCAACCTGATTTACTGCTTGCCGACGAACCAACAACTGCCCTAGATGTCACAACTCAATCTTCCGTTATGGCCTTGATTGATCAACTTCGCGTAAGTCGTGGCATGGCAATGATATTCGTCAGCCACAATCTCGAGTTGGCAACTGCGGTATGCGACAAGATTTTGGTAATGTATGCCGGACGAATTGTGGAGTTACTTCCAGCAGAAAATCTTCGCGAGAAGTCGCGTCATCCTTACACGCGAGCGCTATTGGATGCCAGGCCACGTTTAGATGGGCGTCAAAATCGACTTAATGCAATACCCGGTCAGCCAGCATCTGGACTGGAGTGGACACAAGGATGCACGTTTGCCGCTCGCTGTGCATTTGCCCAAGATATTTGCAGGTCTGAGGTCCCGGTATTGCGCAAGATACAAGAGAGCGACGTTGCTTGCCATCGTGCAGATGAAATTGACTGGGATGTCTCATGAGTACTCCATTGATAAAGGTAAGCAATCTTTCAAAACAGTATGGTGACTTGCTTGCTGTTGCAGATGTAAGTTTTGAACTTCCACCAAGCGGAAGCATTGGAATTGTCGGGGAGTCTGGATCCGGAAAAACTACAGTTGCAAAAATTTTGGTTGGTCTGGAAAGAGCAACCTCAGGAAAGATTGAAGTTGACGGTCAAGATTGGTCATTGCCCGCTAAAAACTCAAAAGAACGGCGTGAGCGCGCCAAATATCTTCAAATCGTTTTTCAGGATCCATATTCGTCTCTAGATCCGCGTCAATCAATTGGATCAGCACTACGTGAGGCTCTAAGCATTTCTATGAAGGATTCAGATGAAGTAATTGTGCGCGCAAATGAGCTTGCCGATTTAGTTGGATTGCCGCAACGAATTCTTGAACTACGTCCTGCAAAACTTTCAGGTGGTCAAAGGCAGCGTGCCGCGATCGCCCGGGCACTTGCCTCTAATCCAAAGGCACTAATTCTTGATGAATCAGTTGCTGCCCTCGATGTGTCAATCCAAGCCCAGATATTGAACCTATTGGTGGACATTCGTGAGCAAACTGGAATTGCATACATACTCGTCAGTCACGATTTGGCGGTAGTTCGGCATTTCGCCGATTCTTTGATTGTCATGAAAAATGGCATCGTCGTTGAGCGTGGTCAAACTGAAGTGGTCATGGATCAGCCAGAGCATGAGTATACGAAATTGCTTCTGGCTAGTGTTCCGGGTCCTGGGTGGATACCTGGAAGGAGAACTGTCTGATGACTATTGTTAAAACTGTGAACCCTAAAAT
>JBIIZV010000083.1:0-4544 GCA_044346095.1 Candidatus Nanopelagicales bacterium | reverse complement strand
AGCGCTCAAGTTGCAGTTGCGGGTTGGATTTTGACTATGGGTGTAACTAACTGGGTTCCACTGATTATGGTTAGTGCGTTCTTTGCTGGCATTGCGTTTGATTTCTTTTTTGTCCTATGGCAAACCGCGATGCAAACCAACATTCCACGCGAATCGCTTTCCCGAGTTACTTCATATGACGCAGTTGGTTCGTTGGCGCTGGCGCCCCTGGGGCTGATAGTGGCGGGACCATTAACTGAAAAGTTTGGAACTTCAACAACCTTGATTGCCATGGGGTTGTTGTTCATTGTTATTCTGGGCGCGATACTTGCAGTTCCAGGCGTACGCCAGCTCGAGGGCAAGAAAGCTGAATCGACAGAAAACCTCCCAGAATCCTTGAATTCCTAGGATTTATTCCCCAAAAACCCACTATCTGGTGGCTTATGCTCCAACCTACGGTTGCGTAGGTTACGCTAGCGTAGGTTACGTTTTCGTAGCCAACGAGAGGTTTTGGAGACTTCATGAACAACCTGGGCTTGCCACCGATTATTCAAGGTGGCATGGGTGCGGCCGTATCTTCTTGGTACTTGGCTCGCACTGTGGCAAATGAGGGACAACTCGGTGTCGTCTCAGGTACTGCGTTAGAAACTGTTGTAACTCGTCGCTTGCAAAATGGCGACGAAGGCGGCCACATGCGCGAAGCGCTTGCGCACTTTCCATACCCAGAAGTTGCCGAAGAAATTCTGGCGAAGTTTTACAAGCCAGAAGGCCGACAGGGCAAACCATTTCGCCCAATGCGCCGCTTGAGCCTTGAAGCTCACAAGGAACATGACCAACTTGCCGTGGCTTCAAACTTCGTTGAAGTTTGGCTGGCTAAGCAATCGGGTAACGGCAAAGTTGGAATCAACTTTCTAGAAAAACTTCAGACTGCAACTCCGGCTGCACTTTACGGCGCAATGCTTGCTGGCGTAGATGCAATTTTGATGGGTGCTGGAATCCCGCGCGAAATTCCAAAACTTATGACCGACTTCTCGCAAGGTAAGCCTGGACAGTTAAGTATTGATTCAGATCGCCCAGCCGGAATGGCTGCACCAATTTTGGAATTCAATCCACTTGAGTCATTTGGTAAAGCACCTGAATTGCCTCGTCCAGCATTCTTAGCAATCGTCACTGCCGAAGTGCTTGCTTCCTATTTAGCGCGCGATGAAATAACTCGACCAGACGGTTTCGTAGTTGAACACTTCATGGCAGGTGGACACAACGCACCACCTCGCAAACTTCAAGACACTGAAACTGGTTATGGTCCAAAGGATGAAGCAAACATTCCAAAGGTTGCAGATGTTGGTTTGCCATTCTGGCTTGCTGGTGGACGCGCAACCCCTGAATCAGTAGCTGAAGCAGTTGCCCTTGGTGCTGAAGGTGTTCAAGTTGGTTCACTATTTGCATTAAGTAATGAATCAGGATTGCTTCCGGAATACCGCGAACAAATGTTGCAGGCTGCCCGCGAAGGTAATTTGCGAGTGCGCACCGATCACCGTGCGTCGCCAACTGGTTTCCCATTCAAGGTTGTGGATCTTCCAGGAACTGTTGGCAACGCGGAAACTTATGAAGCCCGCCCTCGTCTTTGCGATCTTGGCTACTTACGTTCTAGCCACATTGATGAGGCTGGCAAAGTTAGTTACCGATGCGCTGCAGAACCAGACAGCCCGTACTTGAAAAAGGGTGGCGAAGAAGAAGACCTAAAGGCTCGCATTTGTTTATGTAATGGCCTCGTTGCTGCCGTAGGTCTTGGCCAAGAGCGACCAGATGGTTACAAGGAAGCACCGCTATTAACTTTGGGTGCGACAACAAGTGACGTTGAAGGAATGTTGAAAGAGTTCCCAACTGGTTGGAGCGCGGTTGACGTAGTTAACCGACTTAAGTCAGGGCTAACTGCCGGAGTTAACGCTTAGTTTTAGTGAACGTTTTTCGCGCGAGCGATTGAAGCCAGAATTTCTTCTTCAGCTTCTGCCGCGTTACCCCAAGAAGCACCTTCGACTGACTTACCTGGCTCGAGATCTTTGTAAGTTTCAAAGAAGTGCTGAATTTCAAGACGTTCAAACTCTGGCATGTCACCAATATCTTGCAAACTCAATTTGCGTGGATCATGGGCTGGAACACACATGATCTTGTCATCTTCGCCAGATTCGTCGCTCATACGGAACATTGCGATTGCGCGGCAACGAATCAGTACGCCTGGAAAAGTTGGTTCTTCGATGAGTACTAAAGCATCTAATGGATCGCCATCTTGGCCAAGAGTGCCTTCGATATATCCATAGTCACGTGGGTAACGAGTTGCGGTGAAAAGCATGCGATCTAGACGCAAGCGTCCAGTTTCATGATCAACTTCATATTTGTTGCGACTTCCGCCAGGAATCTCCACTAGAACGTCAAACTCAAGTGCCATGATGCCCCGCCATTTCTGTATTTCCACTTACCCTTGTTAGTAACTGTCCAATCTTAGGTGCAAACGATAAATACCCCTATTCAAGGAGGCTCTAGATCATTCGTCGGACCCTGCTTGCAATTGCGTTGCTCATTGGTGGCATTGGAATATCGACTAACTCGAATGCACAAACCACTGAGGTTGTTCCTTCAGCTCCACAGCAAATCGGAATCTTTGCACCTGCGATTGCAGCCGGTGAGGTTGATGCAGCAGTTGCCGATGCGTTAGTTAAAGCGGAACTTGCTGATCCTCGACTTGGCAGAAATGTCACTGCATATGTGGTTGATGCAAACTCAGGCAAAGTTTTGGTTGACATCAATAGTGAACAACCAATGATTCCAGCATCAACATTAAAGATCTTTACTGGCATTGCGGCAATGGATGTTTTGGGATCACAAACACGATTTGAAACGATCATAAAGCGTGAAGGGAACTTGCTTACGATCGTCGGTGGCGGTGATCCAACTTTGGTTTCGCAAACTCCAGAAAACTGGCGTGGTAAACCACCAGGATCAGAACAACCACCTTCTCTAGATCAACTTGCTGATTTAGCGGTTAATGCAATTGGTCAAACTTCGGAATCGTTTGCGGTGAATTTTGATGATTCACTTTTTGCAGAACCGCAAGCGCATCCAACATGGCCTGATCTATACATACGCACTGGTGAGGTAGCGCCGGCGCAAGGCTTAACAATGGATTTTGGAATTAATGATTCCGAAGCAGTCATGAAAGATCCGGCGCAGTCTGCTGCACAGTATTTTGCAGATGCGTTGACAGCGCGAGGAATTCCAGCGACATTGGGTGAAAGAAAACTAGCTGGTGAAACTGCAACAGTATTGACCAGCATCAAATCAGCAACCGTCACAGACATTGTTGAGCGAATGATTACCACAAGCAACAACACCATGGCTGAATACTTGGCCCACCATGTTGGTGGCGCAAGTGGTGCATTCACTTATGACGGTGGAGCGAGCGCAACAACTCAAGCTCTGACCACAGCGAAAATTGATTTAGCCGGCGTAACGATTCTGGATGGTTCAGGATTGAGTCGTTCGAATCTAGCTAGTGCAAAGTCATTAGTCTCTGCGCTGAGTTACGCAAATAGTTCTGATGGTGCCGCTTGGACCAACTTAAGTGGATTGCCAGTTGCAGGTATTTCGGGAACCTTGGTGGATCGGTATGACTTTGGTGAACCAGGTCGTGGCACAGTGCGCGCTAAGACTGGAACGCTGGCTCAAGTCGTTGCACTTTCTGGAACTCTTGTTGATGCTAGTGGCGATCTTTTGATTTTCACTTTCATTGCAAACGATGTTCAAAGCAGTCCTAAACAAGGTGCAGCCGCCTTAGATGAAGTTGTTAAGGTGCTTGCGCAATGTGGTTGTCGTACGCCTTAGGTTCAAAGTTGCGTAGAGTCAGAGGATGATCAACCTGGAACTTCGCCAAGGCTTAATTGCCAATCTGGCAGATTTAGAAGCAGGCGATCTGATTTTTGTTGGCTGCAGTGGTGGCGCAGATAGCTTGGCCTTAGTTAAATGCGCAGTTCATGTTGGCAAAGAGAAAACCATTTCGGTAGGCGCGATCGTTATTGATCATCAGATCCAGGCTGACTCAGCTAAAACTGCTAAAGGGGCAGCTGATGCAGCAAGAGAACTTGGCGCTGATCCAGTCCTGATCGTAAATGTCGAAGTTGCTACTGGTGCTGGCTCGGGCGGCATGGAAGCGGCCGCTCGCAACGCGCGTCGAACTGCCTTTGGAAATGTTGTGAAGGAACACAACGCTAAGGCCGTATTGCTTGGTCACACTTTGGAAGATCAAGCCGAAACTGTATTGCTGGGGTTAGCACGTGGATCCGGTGCACGTTCCCTTTCCGGAATGCGAGCAATCGAAGGGATTTATCGTCGACCGTTCTTGGGCATTGATCGCGCAATAGTTCGCGCCGAAGTTAGCGACCTGAAGGTATTTGAAGATCCACACAACAGTGACAATAAGTTCTCGCGAGTGCGGGTGCGAAATACGATCCTGCCAATGTTGGAATCCGAACTTGGCCCAGGCGTTACTCAAGCACTTGTGCGAAGTGCAG
>JBIIZV010000057.1:0-5843 GCA_044346095.1 Candidatus Nanopelagicales bacterium | reverse complement strand
TCTGCTTTCTGAGACTTGGTACGGAAGATTGTTGCGAACACACCAGCATTCATCTTTGAGTGCATAGCCACCATGACATTTTCTTGCGCGGTCATTAAACCGAACAAGCGAATGTTCTGGAAAGTTCGGGCCATGCCGCCGGATGCAATCTCGTGGACGGGATCACCGGTGATTTCGACGTTATCGAAGATCACGGCGCCACTTGTTGGCTTGTATAGGCCGGTTAGCACATTGAAGAATGTGGTCTTTCCTGCACCGTTAGGACCAATCAAAGAAACGATTGAACCTTCTGGGATGTTGAAAGATACATCGTCAACAGCTACCAAGCCGCCGAATTCAACGCGGATATCTTGAGCATCTAGTACTGCTCTGCCATCAAGACTCATACTTACTTGCTCGCAATCTTTGTCTCGTCGGATACTTTTTCGAGGTCTTCGGTCTTATCTTCGTTCATAACCATACGAATTCGAGCTTCAGGGATGAAGCCTTCACGACGGAATAGCATCATAAGAACTAGAAGCAATCCAAACAGCAAGAACTGGTATGACGGGAAGTTGATATCTGTACCAAATGTGTTGTTAACCAAGTTACCAACTTGAATCAGACCAATTGAGTTAATCCAAGCCAGCACTACTGCGCCAACTACGACACCCCAAACGTTACCCATACCACCGAGCACAACCATGGCGAGAATGATGATGGAAATCACGAAGTTGAATCGGTCAGCGTAAACGCCACCTACCAAGATCGCAAAACCAACGCCACCGATACCGCCACCGACGGCGCCGATTGCATAGGAAGCGAACTTGGTGCGCCATAGTGGAACGCCCATCATGCTCGCTGCAAGCTCATCTTCGCGAATAGCTAGCCAGGCGCGCCCTAGGCGACCATCACGCAAGCGGATTGAGAAGAAGATCATGGCACCGGCCATAAGTGAAACCATCAAGAACTTTTCTGGAAGTGCAAAGGTTCCTATTACATAACCGAACAGATTGACATCATCGAGGCCACCGATGCCCTGCGAGCCGTTGGTTACGTTATAACCAGCAATGTCCGCGCCATTGATCATGAACTGCGGAATGATTTCACCAAAACCAAGAGTTACCAAAGCCAGGTAGTCACTCTTCAATCGAAGCGTTGGGCCACCAATAATGATGCCCCAGATTGCCGTGAACACGCCACCGAGTATTAAGACCAGGAATACGTGGAAGTGAATTCCAAACTCAAATCCTTCGCGCGGATTTCCAAAGAAATTAATTGAAAGTCCACTGAAGAATGGTGACATCAACCAACCGGCTACATAACCACCCAGAGCCCAGAAGGCAACATAACCAAGATCAAGCAATCCTGCGTAACCCACGATGATGTTCAAACCCAGAGCCATCAAGATCCAAATCATGATTTCGGCCATTGAAGTTAGTGAGAACCAGTTATTGAAGAAGGTTTGAATGCCACGCGGCGCCTCAGGCAATATGAACTTGTTCAAAATGAAGAAAAATGCGACTACACCAGTGAACCCAAGGGCCCACTTTTTGTTACTAGATGCAGCGATATGTGCTGGGGCTGTGTTTGACATGTCAGACCTTCTCTTGTGCCGTCTCACCCAATAGTCCACCAGGGCGGTAGACCATTAAGAGAATAAGAATTGTGAACACCATGGTTTGAGACCAACGCTGGCCTGGACCAATGGCAAGACCGTCGTTGTAACTCTGGATCAAACCAATGATGATGCCACCAAGTACTGCGCCATAAAGGTTACCTACGCCACCAAGTACTGCGGAAGTAAACGCAATTAAGCCAAGTTGGAAACCTAAGTTGTATGCAACCGTTCCAGTCGTTTGGGCCCACATAATGCCAGCGGCACCTGCAGCAGCACCCGCGATTGCAAAGGTGAAGGTAATTGTCTTGTTAACGTCGATACCCATCAAGCGAGAAGCATCTTTGTCTTGCGCTGTTGCGCGCATTGCGCGACCACGCTTGGTCTTGTTTACGATAAATGCCAAAACTATCAATAGCGGGATTGTGATCGCAAAGATAATAATGGTCTTGAACGCTATAACTACGCCCGCCAACTCAAAGCTTGTTGAAGGCAAAACGGTATTGACGTTAACTGGGTTGGAACCAATCCACTTAAGTCCAATCCACTGCAGCACGAATGACATACCAACGGCAGTAATAAGTGGCGCAAGCTTTGGCGCGTTACGTAGCCTGCGGTAAGCCAAACGTTCAATCGAGGTATTCACGATCGCGCCGAAAAGCATTGTTAAAAGAAGAACCAAAAGTAACAACGCGTAGTTAGTTGCGCTTGGGCTTTGTGCACCCAGGAACTCGGTAAGTACTGCGAAGCTAAAAACCGCACCAAGCATGAACAAGTCACCATGTGCAAAGTTGATTAGTTCGATGATGCCGTAAACCAATGTGTAGCCAAGTGCGATCAACGCATACAACAAGCCGTTGTTGAGGCCGTTCACAGTTACCTGAGCAAACTGTCTTGGATCGTTGGTTAGATTGAGCCCTAACCAATACACGGCAACACCGATGATGAAAATCGATGAGACCCTAATAAGTATTGCGCTAGGCGTTACTTTCTTCTTGCGAGCTACGCCGGATGCAACCGTAGTCATCTGCGGTTTCTCCTTTAATTAAGACACCGAATTAGGTGCTCGGAAATTTCTATTAACTTAACACGATATTTTTTATAATTTTGGAAATTGGTAGGAATTGGGCGGGATTGGTAAACCAATCCCGCCCAAACCTGTTGTGCCCAAAAAGGACACTTTGGCTAACTAGCTGATGTCAAGTGTCTTGATATCAGTTTCTACGCCACCAGTCATCTGCTGAAGAGTCATTGTGACGGTATCAACGTCACCAGTCTCTGTGCTTAGGCAGAAGCCCATGCCGGAGATTGATTCTTCTGCTGTTAGACATAGTGGTTCACCAGCGAATACTGCATCGATGATTCCCTGACGGGTACCGTCTGATGCTGCAATTGCCTTAAGGATGATCTGCATGGCTACGCCACCGTATACCGCGTATGAGCTGTTTGGCTCTGCGCCGTACTTGGCCTTGTAATCTTCGATGAACTTAGCTGGAGCGCCGCCACCCTTGATGATGCCATCAAGTGACTTACCAGCGAATGTCATCCATAGACCTTCTGCTTCTGGCATTTCACGAAGTGTTGGGTATCCGGAGAAACCATCTGGTGCCATTGATAGGAACGCAGTGTTGTCGCCAAGAACGGTTGTCTTGTCCTTAACTAGCTGTACACCGTTGTTATCGAAAATTCCACCATAGTAAACGGCTGTTGCGCCAGATGCCTTGATCTTTTCGAATGTTGCTGTGTAACCCTGGGTCTGCTTTACATCCCATGATTCGCGAACAACTGTTCCGCCAAGCTTTTCGAACTCGATCTGTACTGCGTCAGCAATACCGATTCCGTATGCCTGAGTGTCATCCATAACGGCAAGAGTTGTTACACCCTGTTCGTTGAATAGGAACTGAGCTGCTGCTGTTCCCTGGAAACCGTCGTGTGCAATTACGCGAGCGTAGTTACGTGCGCCGGATGGGTAGTAAAGACCTGGTTCGCCCTTATCCCATTCAACAGTTAGACCTGGGTAAGTGTTTGCGTGTGAAACCATAAGCATGCCAGCCTGGTTAAGAACTGGGATGATGATCTTTGCACAACCGGAGTTGTATGTACCCATTACTGCAACCTGTGCAGTGTTGGCTACGTGATCCTGTGCGTTCTTTGCACAAGCTGCGTCGTCCCAAGCACCCTTAGCTGCTGTTGAGTCGTCGTATTCTTTGATTTCGACAGTGAAGTCTCCAGCTTTGCCGCCAGCTTGTTCAAGAACAAGTGCTGCGACTTCGTTGGTTGACTTGCTCGCATCAGCTGATGCGCCCTGCAATGGAAGGTCGGTACCTACTACAAGTACGTCGCCACCAGCAGAATCACTGCCACCGCTGCAAGCAGCAAGGGCAAGTGCGCCAGCAATAGCTAGAGCACCGATTTTGATCGGCTTGATCATTTGTATTTCCTCTCGTTGGCCCGACGAATTCTTTTCGGGCAACCCTAAAGTAACTGTAAAAGCCGTGCTAATTCAAGGTAAACGGCCCCTGAATTACAGGAGTTACGGGTTCGTTATCTGAAAATCGCCCAACATCCGCTAATTCGGACATTTGTAACCCGCTTAACGGCGGCGCTTTTCTCGGATTCTTAGATTGATGACGATCGGGGATCCCACAAAGCCAAATTCCTCGCGGAATCTGCGTTCCACGAATCTGCGATATCCAGCCTCTAGAAAGCCTGACGTGAAGAGCACAAATACCGGAGGCGCAACACTCGCCTGGGTTCCAAACAAGATCTTTGGCTGCTTACCGCCGCGCACTGGATGCGGGTGGCTAGCCACAATCTCAGCCAAGAATGCGTTCATGCGACCGGTTGGAACTCGAGTCTCCCAGCCTGCAATTGCAGAACGTAATGCTGGCACTAATCGATCCTTATGCCAGCCAGTTTTTGCGCTGAAGTTAATTCGAGGTGCCCACGCGACTTGCACTAAGTCACGCTCGATTTCACGCTCTAAGTAATAGCGGCGCTCTTCATCAACTAGATCCCATTTATTGAATGCAATTACTAGAGCGCGGCCAGACTCAACGACCATTGAAATAATTCGAAGATCTTGCTCGGTTAGTGGTGCGCTGGCATCTAATAAGACAACTGCTACGTCAGCTTTATCAAGTGCTGATTTAGTTCGAAGTGTTGCAAAGTATTCGTGTCCAGAAGCGTTTTTTGATTTGCGACGAATACCAGCGGTATCTACCAAGATCCACTCTTCGTCATCCATTACAACTAATTCATCTACAGGATCAACAGTCGTGCCAGCAACACTGTCTACTACTGCGCGCTTCTCTCCAGTTAGCGCATTAAGCAAACTGGACTTACCCACGTTAGGTTTGCCGAGAAGCGCAACGCGATGCGGCCCACGTGGTCTTGCCTGACCAGAACCATCTTCAGGAAAAGCGGCCAGCACGACGTCGAGTAAGTCTCCGCTACCGCGACCGTGCAGCGCCGAAACTGTGTATGGCTCCCCTAGCCCTAGCGACCAAAGTCGGGTTGCTTCAAGTTCGGCTCGTTCGTCATCTACTTTGTTTGCAACCAGGATGACCGGAACTTTTGCTTGGCGCAGTACCTTTACGATTTGTTCATCAGCGTCAGTGGCGCCAACCGTTGCATCGACCACGAAAATCACTACATCGCTGGAGTTGATCGCAGCTTCAGCTTGAGCCGAAACCTGCGCGCTCATACCTATTGCGTCTTGCTCCCAACCACCCGTATCAACAACTATGAATGGGACGCCATTCCATTCAGATTCATATCTGACACGATCTCGAGTGACACCTGGCGTATCTTCGACCACAGCTTCTCGCCTACCGATGATGCGATTGACCAAAGTAGATTTACCAACATTTGGTCGCCCTACGACCGCCACAATGGGCAGATTAGACAAGTCATCTGGCTCATCCATTAACTCATCGGATGGAATGCCTAGCTGGTCAAGTAATGCGGTGTATTCAGATTCAGTTAGATCTTCCCAGCGTTCCGGGATCTCGACAGAGTCATCTAGTTCAATTGCATCACCCGCAACGTCATAGATGATGGTTTCCGCGTTTGGATCTAATTCGTTATCCACGTGCTGCCCTCGCAATATCTACTACTTGGGCAATGACTTCGGTGAGGTCCATATAAGTTGTGTCTAATACTCGAGCGCCTGCCGCGATTTCAAGTGGTGAAACAGCTCTTGTGGAATCTGCTAGATCGCGTTTTTCTAAGTCTGATTTTGTAG
>JBIIZV010000186.1:0-5926 GCA_044346095.1 Candidatus Nanopelagicales bacterium | reverse complement strand
GATGAGTGAATTGTCATGGAGTACTCCTTGTAGTTGTGTGTTTCATGGCATGAGCAGGACAGGCTTGATGGTCTCACCGGCGGTCGAATGTTCGAAAGCAAGTTCTATCTCTTCGAACGCATACGTTCTCACGATGTCGTCCACCGGGAATTCGCCTTGGCGGTACCACGCGAAAATCTTCGAGAGCGTGTCTTGCGCATTCGCTCCGCCGAGCAGAACTGTATGAAGACTTGCGCATTTAAGAAACAGCGGGAAAGGAGGGAACCCGTATGTATCCACCGGTTCAGGTGTTGTCACAAATGCAAAGTCACCGCCACGTTGAAGGTAGGTCACGGCGTCACTCCACGATGACTGTCTGCCCGTTGTGTCGAGCACTGCTCGGATACCTTCGGGAATCTGATCGAGTATTGTTTCGGGGACGCTCTGCCCAACTGCCGAGATTGCATGGGTGGCGCCGAGTTTGCGACTGAGTTCCAGTCGGCCGGGATGCACATCGATCGCCACGATTGTCGTAGCCCCTAGAATTTTGGCCGCCATGATCGCAGCGAGGCCGACTGCCCCAGTGCCGATGACGGCAAGCGAGTCACCGGCAGAGACCTTCAGAACATTTACAACCGCGCCCACACCTGTCAATACCCCGCATGGCAAGGCCGCGAGTACGGGCAACGGGATGTCTGGCGGAGCAAGCACAAGCGAACGGGCAGGTACTACTGCTCGAGTCGAGAATGAAGACTGCTGGAAGTAGGCAGAGGCAATAGGTGCGCCGTCACGATGAACCGGGTGGGAGCCATCACCGCGCTTGCCATCAAAGCTGAGACTCCAGTTGTTCTCACAGAGCCATCTCGTGTCTCGAAGGCAACCTGCACAATCCCCACAGCTGGGATAGGACATCACAACGAGATCTCCTGGAACTAAGCCCGTAACGTCAGGGCCAAGTTCCTCCACTATGCCAACACCTTCATGGCCTAGCACTGACGGAGTGGGTGTTAGTTCGCGAGCTTCCATATCGGTACCGCATACGCCCGAAGCCAGAACGCGAACAAGAACCTCGCCACTGGCCAAGGGGCCTAACTCAACGGGCTGGAGCGCGAAGTTCGCCTCTGGTGACTCAAGGACTGCCGCTACCGCCGGCCACGTCTTCATGCGAGGGACTCCATGGAGGTATTATCGTCTGTTTTCCCGACTATTCGCCAATGTCAATGCGGCCCCCTGTGATTCCCTAGAGGCTTAACAACAAGCGGGTGATAACCATTCAATGACTCATGCCGGCAAGTTATGCTTGCTTAGAATTACATACGCCAGTGGGCGCAGCACGAGTCACGCAAGTTTCCGCGCCGAGGTTGGAGGTTTCTATGGAGCTCCGGCACCTTCGATACTTCGTTGAACTTGCTGATCAAATGCACTTCGGTAGGGCCGCTGAGCGGCTCTTCATCGTCCAGCCGGCATTGAGCAAGCAGATCGCCTCCTTTGAGCGTGAGCTCGGAGTGCAATTGTTTACACGCAATCGCAGAAAAGTGGAACTCACCCCAGCTGGGGAGGCGCTCTTACCCAAGGCCCGTGAAATCCTGCACGATGCCACCGAGATGATGGAGACCGCCCGCAGGGTTGCTGCTGGGGATTCCGGAGCCGTCGAGTTCGGCTTCATCGCTCCCGCCTGCCTCGCCTACGTGGCCCGAGTACTTAGAATTCACAGCCAGTCCCACCCGTCGGTCACTGTCGGCTTGACCGAGGCTGGCACTGGCCGGCTTCTAGAAGAACTGGAGCACGGCAAGATCGATCTAGCCCTTTGCCGGACTCCGAAAAGCATGCCGCCTTGGCTCACAAGTCACATGACCATCGAGGAGCCAGCTCTCCTGGCCATATCTGAGGATCATCCATTCGCTACCGAACTCGCGATACCGTTCACCCGCCTCGAGGGTGAGCCTCTGATTCAAATTTCGCAACGCACGGACGCGGACAACGGCGACTACTACGCAGCTCTCGCACTTGAAGCCGGATTCGACTTGTCCGTGACGCATGAAGCGGACCACTTGCATATGGCATTGGCTCTCGTGGCCCATGGCCTTGGCGCTACGTTCGTTCCCGCATTTGCCAAGAGCCTGCTACCTCACGGGGTGATCACCATCGGAGTTACAGATCCAACTCCGGTACTCCAGATGTCTGTGCTAACTCGTCAAGGACCTATGACACCGGTGCTGAGCGAATTCGTGAACAGCGTGCAGACGGCGCTGAAGAATCAGGCTCGCAGCAAAGCCGTTTGACGCAACCTGAATGAGACTCGGTAACCGATTCCCTTCAGTGAGACCAATTACCTGCGACTGTGCCGCCATCAATAGAGATGAGCGACCCAGTCATGAACGCGTTGTCTGGGCTTGCAAGTAGCAGTGCAACCGGACCTATCTCCGAGGGATTGGCAATCCTTCCGAGCGGCACACTTTTTGCCACCTGCTCGGCAATGTCAGGTTGCTTGAGTCTTCCCGATGCAATGTTCGTCTCGAACGGGCCCGGGGCTAGGCAATTGACCAGCACCTTGTGCTCGGCGAGTTCCATTGCTAGGTACTGGGTCAGGTGATGGACGGCGGCCTTGCTCGCTGCATAGGCGTGTCCGACGAACAGCGTCGGCATGATTGCTGCGGAAGAAGAGGTGATGATCAGTCTCCCGGATCCGGACTCGATCAAGTAAGGAAGCGCTGCGCGCGCAGTGCGGATCACACCGGAAAGATTTACCGCCAACACGCGATCCCAATTCTCGTCATCAAGTTCCAACAGTGACTTCCCGCCCGAGCCCGGCCCAGGACCCGCGGAGATTCCGGCATTTGCGAACACGACCCGAATTCCTCCGAAGCGTTCCGCAGCAGTTGCCATGGCTGCCGACAAGGAGTCTGGAACAGTAACGTCACACTGCAGACCGATGACATCACAGCCTGAGTCAACGAGTTCAGCGGCCGCAGCTTGCGCCGCAGGCCCGTTGGCATCCAGCAGGGCAACACTCGCACCCTCCATCGCGAGTGCCTCGGTTATTGCGCGCCCGAGACCTGAGGCTCCACCCGTGACTACTGCGCCAGTGCCGGTCAAAGACTTCATCGAGGATGACATCAGCGCCCAGTCATTTCTGCGTTGTCACCACGGTAGTAGGACATTAGTTGTCCTTCACTCGCGTGGGCTAATGCGCGGAACTCACGTAAGTCAAGTTCTTGCACAGACATTCCAACTCCTAGGGCTCATCTCACTCGAACAGATCAAGTCTAGGCTTGAGCCGGACCAACAATCCAATACTTATACTTCGACTGGTTATGTTCGGTAGTTATCACGGCGGTGCCGCTCTAGCGCAACGAAGCCCCGAAAAGAAATCTAAATACCAATTGCAATACCGACCCAATAGACTGGTTTTTCTGGGGGCGGTAGCTCAGTTGGTCAGAGCATCGGACTCATAATCCGTGGGTCGTCGGTTCGAGCCCGACCCGCCCCACCAACAATAAAAGCAAAATTAGTTTCGTAGTTAAATCTTTTTGAATACAGCTAGATAAGCCGGATGGACTGGCCAAACTTTTGTGAGAAATGCTGGGAAATGCGGAAGGTAAGAATCTCGTAGAGTCTCAAATCCCTCGGCCTCAAACAGTTTGCGAACAGTCTTTCCTGACGGTCTATATATATGCGTTGGATCCGAGTCATAGAGCATTGCGTATTCCAAGCGAGTCAGCCAATTTGAAATTGTTGGCATGTGAACAATCACAATGGCCCCAGGTTTTGCTGATGCGCTAATTGACTCGATACCCGCCTGTGGGCTTGATAAATGTTCAATGATGTTAATCGCCAGAATCAAATCAAATTTCTGCGAAAACGGACTGGGATCATGAAGATCGCCCTGTTTGAAAAATCTTTCAGGCTTTCTTTCTGCGGCAACTTCAACTGCATGATGAGCAATGTCTACCCCGCATAAGGTTCCGGCACCCTCAAATGCATCCAAGAGCCACCCATAGCCGCATCCGACATCAAGCACATCAGATTCGGAAAGCTCGTTGGTGCTGTATTTGGCATACGTCTTCACAAGAACTTTGTCACGCAATTTATCAAAAACTGTTTGTTGCGGTTCACCTTCGCTTGAGGTGGCGCCATAGAGTTTAGAAAAATACTCATGACCTGCGATTTCAAGACCTTTATCCATCAGAGCGCATCGTTCTTTAAATCAGCCTTTGGGAAAAGCCACAGTTTCTGGAACATTGAAACAATACTTTAACTTATTAACGGCCCTCGGTGGAGGTCATAATCCGTGGGTCGTCGGTTCGAGCCCGACCCGCCCCACCATCAGGTAAATCTCTTGCCATATCTATATGTGAAGCCCAGATCTGGCCGATCTTCGCCGTTATGCTTATGGGCATTAGAGTCCAGCGGCGGCACAATTGCCAGGCTGGGGATTGCGGAAAAGAGCAAAAATGACAAACAGTCCGTGGCTAGCTCACTACCCAAGTGAGGTTCCTAAACAGCTTCCAACAGTTCCATTTGCCAATTTGCCAGAGCTTCTTCGAACTGCAGCCAGCACGTACGAGAAGACCACTGCCTTCACTCAAGTTATGCCAAATGGCATGAACGGCTCGTTGACTTATGCCCAGGTCGATCAGATGTCTGATCACTTTGCTAGCTATCTTCGCGAAGAACTAGGCCTTGCCGCAGGCGATCGTGTTGCGGTCCAGATGCCAAACTGCTTGAGCTACCCAATCGTTGCTTTTGGAGTGTTTAAAGCCGGATGCGTTTTGGTGAATACCAATCCCCTATACACGCCTACCGAAATGATTCATCAGTTCAGCGACTCAGGTGCCACCACATTAGTCATTATCGATATGTTTGCTGGCCGCTTGCCAGAAGTTTTGGGCAAGACTCAGATCAAGAATGTTGTAACCGTAAAGATATCGCAATATTTCCCACCTGTAGTTGGTGGCATCGTGCGTATGGTTCAAAAATTCTGGAATAAGTCACTTCCAAAGATTGAAGTTGAACACACAAAGTTTTCTTCAGCGCTTTCCATGGGCAAAGCCAAGTATTCGAAAGAAAAGGTCAGCAGCTACTCGGTTGGCCTGACCTCAGATAGCTTGGCTGCCTTGCAATACACCGGTGGAACTACTGGTGTATCAAAGGGTGCAATGCTTAGCCACGGCAACTTGGTATCTAACACCCTGCAGATGATCGCCCATTGTGGCACTGGCATGCGAGCTGGAAAAGAAATTGTTCTAACTGCACTGCCGCTGTATCACATCTTCGCTTTTACAGTTAACCTGTTGGGCTTCTACTACAACGGAGCCAGAAACATATTGGTTCCTTCTCCTCGCCCACCAAGTAATTTAAGACGCGCTTTTGATAACTACAAGATCACTTGGCTAAGTGGCGTAAACACACTCTTCAACGCACTGCTAAACGAGCGTTGGTTCCAAGACGCACCACCAAAGCATTTGCATGCCTCAGCTGCAGGTGGAATGTCCCTTCAGGCATCAGTTGCTGAGCGTTGGCGCGAACTAACCGGGACTCCGATCGTTGAAGGTTATGGCTTAACCGAGTCATCCCCTGTCTTAACTTTCAACCTTCTAACTGGTCTGTCTAAAGATGGCACAACTGGCATTCCAGTTCCATCAACCGAAATTAAGTGCATTGACGACAATGGCAACGAAGTTGCATTCGGCGAACCAGGCGAAGTCATTGCCCGTGGACCACAGATCATGCTTGGTTACTGGCAGCGACCAGAAGAGACTGCTAAAACACTCAAAGATGGCTGGCTTCACACCGGTGACGTTGCCACGATGGATGCAGATGGTTACTTAACAATTGTTGACCGAACCCACGACATGATCATTGTCAGTGGCTTCAATGTTTATCCAAACGAAATTGAAGAGCAGATTGCTGCCGTTCCTGGCGTGCTCGAAGTTGGCGTAATTGG
>JBIIZV010000056.1:0-6013 GCA_044346095.1 Candidatus Nanopelagicales bacterium | reverse complement strand
ATACCGGCTGCCAGCGAGACAACCAAGGTTCCTGGCCTTAACGACTCCTTGATTTCGCCCAGAACTATTGCCATATCTTGTGGCTTAACGACTAGGACAACAGTGTCTGCTTTCGCGGCAACTTCTTGATTCGTGCCATTAGCTACGCCGTGTTCTTTAGTAACTTCAGCTGATCTTTCAATTCGACGATCGGCAATTAATAAGTCAGATTTTGGAACTCCAGCTCTTAAGAGGCCTGATAACAAGGTCTCCCCCATTACGCCAGCCCCGATGATGGCGGTAGTCATAACTTAAGTCCTAACCTTTGGAAACCAATGAGCGTAAGAAGAGTGACAAGTTCGATGGCTTTTCGGCCATACGACGCATTAAGTATGGGTACCACTGGTCGCCGTAAGGAACGTAAACCCGAACCTTGTGACCCAGTTCAGCTAACCGAACTTGTTCATCTGGGCGCACGCCAAGCAACATTTGGAACTCAAAAGTTTCTTTTTTGCGGCCGCTACGAAGAGCTAATGCCTGACCAATCTGGATTAGGCGAGGATCGTGGGTTGCAAGCATTGGGTAAGCATCAGACTCAATCAGAGTACGCATGCTGCGAACATAAGCTTTATCAATTTCGCCGCGATCAACGAAAGCTACATCGGCAGCTTCGGCATATGCTCCCTTGCATAGACGGATGCGGGAGTCGTTGTATGAGTACGCGGCTACATCATCTTCAGTTCGGTGCAATTGAGCTTGCAGCACGCCACCAGTAGTTGGAAATTCCTTGCGGACTGCAGTCAAGATCCGCAGTGTTGAGTCGATTGTTGTGTGATCTTCCATGTCAAAGGTGACGGTGGTGCCAACTTGCTTTGCGATGGAACAAATTTCAAGGGCATTTTCTAGCGCGATGCTTTCGCCGCTATCTCCGAGGGCTTGACCGACTGCGGATAACTTGACGGAAACTTCAGCGCTATCGGAAAGTCCAGCACCGGACAATGCGCGAAGCACATCTTTGTAGTCAGCAACAGTGGTGTCAGCTGCGGCGCGATCTAAAGTATCTTCACCAAGGCGATCAACGGTTGCCAGCAGTCCTAAGTTATGCAAGTTCTGAACGGTTGCAACAACGTCAGCTGTAGTGGTGCCCGCTACAAATCGATTCACCACACCACGACTCAATGGTGATGTTGATACAAGGTGTTCCAACTTTTCACTGCGTGATGCTGAAACTAATAACTCGCGAAGCATGGCTCTCCCACCTATGGCGACCCAGGTAATGGATCTAGCCCTTACTTTACGCCGTTATTGGGTTAGTCGGCATCGTCAGGGAACCAGTCCAAGCGACGCAGGATGATTCCTTCTCGAAGCGCCCAAGGGCAGATCTCCAAGGTCTCTAACTTCAAAAACTCCATGGCTTCTTGTGCCACGATTGCACCGGCTAGCAACTGTTCTGCTCGCCCAACTGAAATCCCAGGTAACTGTCCTCGCTCTGCATGATTCATGTCTGCGATTTTTGGAACCCATTTATTAAGGGCCTGTAGCGTCAGCTCGCGTTGTACTCGCTGGCCTTCACTCGATGGCGCGGCGCCGCCGAGTCGAGCTAATTGCTTAAAGGTTTTGCTAGTTGCTACCGCGTGATCAAAGTCGCCGTCTAGCAAGTGGGCCAACTCGGTTTCTAAAGTTTTCTTTACATACTTTCGAAGCGCCTTAACTTCATCGGCACTTGGAATCTCGGTTGTGAAGAAGTCACGAGTTAATCGGCCGGCACCTAGCGGAGTGGACATAGCGAGCTCTGGATGTTCGTCAGTTCCAATCGCAACTTCGAATGAGCCACCACCTATATCTGCAACCAATAATCTGCCGGATGACCAACCAAACCAGCGTCTAACAGCTAGAAAAGTCAGAATTGCTTCGTGCTCACCATCAAGCACTTGCAGATCTATTCCAGTTTCAGTTCTAATTTTTTCTAGGATCGAATCTGAGTTCTTAGAATCTCGAATTGCTGAGGTTGCAAACGCCAGGAGCTCATCGCAGTCGTGTTGCTTAATGAATTGATTGCACTCTTGCAGAACTTCAATCAAGGATTTGACTGAGGACTTCCTTAAGTCGCCATCATTCTTTAGCTGTTCTGCTAATCGAAGTTCATACTTCTGAGACATTGCTGGGATTGGAGCAGCTCCAGCATAGGCATCGACTATTAATAGGTGAACAGTGTTTGAACCAACGTCTAACACTCCCATTCGCATACCTGAAACAGTACTAGCGGAGTAGGTGCTGGGTAGGTAAGCACTCACATACGCATTAGGATTTATCCGTGGTTGAAAAGAATCAAGATTTCCCTCGCGCTTGGGTCGAGTTTGTTGATCCCGAGGATGATACAAATTTGTACCGTTGCGATCTGACGTGGCTAACAAGTCGCTGGACTTGCATCTGGGGAAATGGTTGCAAAGGAATCGACAAAGAAAATCCTGACGTAGGTTGTTGCAACCTCGGCGCTCACATTGCCGATAAAGAAGATTTCAAAAACACCAAGAAGCATGCAGCCATGCTGACTCCAGACATTTGGCAAAACTACGCTGAAGGTCACGAGAACGGCATGTTTGAAAAAGATGACGATGGTGCAAAGAAAACTCGCGCCTACAACGGTGCCTGCATCTTCCACAATCGCAACGATTTCGAAGGTGGCGACGGTTGCTCGCTTCACATTCTGGCCGGTCAACTTGGCGTCAATCCGCTTGTGACTAAACCACAGGTTTGTTGGGAACTTCCAATCCGTCGCACGTTTGAAGAAGTAAAGCGACCAGACGATGTGGACATCATCGTTATTGGAATTGAAGAGTACAACCGACGTGGCTGGGGTCCTGGCGGCGAAGATTTGGATTGGTACTGCACAACTGCAACCGAGGCTCATGTTGGAGCCCGCGCGGTTTATCAGTCTTACGAACCAGAGCTAACTGCCTTGATGGGCAAGAAGGCTTACAAGATTTTGGCAGACCACTGCCAGGCTCGTGAAGAAATGATTGCGGCAGCAAGGGCGTCCGATAACACCCGCGCTATCAAGTACCTAGCGATCCATCCAGCAACACCAAAATCCTAAGTTTTATTCACAGGGACCTTGGTTCAGCAAAAGCACACCAAAAGATTCGCTTGTCGGAGTGGGCGCGTAACCTAAGGGCATGGCCAAAGCAGTTCGCGCAACTTACAAGTGCACCGAGTGTGGGTGGACTGGCCATAAATGGGTTGGGCGATGTCCAGAGTGCCAAGCCTGGAGTTCAGTTACTGAATCATCGGTGGCTGCAAGCAGTGCCGGACTACGCACTTCAACAGCAGGTGTTGCGCCTGGCAAACCAGCTCGCGCCGTAAAAGACATTCCACTTGGCGAAGTTGAACGTACTTCAACTGGCATCGAAGAATTTGATCGCGTACTTGGCGGCGGATTAGTTGCAGGTCAATGCGTCTTATTGGCCGGTGAACCTGGCGTTGGAAAATCCACACTGTTACTCGAGGCCGCCGATAAATTCGCTCGCGCTTCGGGCAAGCCTCGCAAAGTTTTGTATATCTCAGGCGAAGAGTCAGCGGAACAAATTGGAATACGTGCCAGACGTATCGGAGTTAATGCTGACACGTTGCTAGTAGCTGACGAAACTGACTTGGCTGTATTACTGGGACATGTTGAAGATGTAGATCCTGACTTGTTAATCGTCGACAGTGTGCAAACCATTGCATCGGCTGAGTTGGATGGCCGCGCAGGTGGCGTTGCGCAAGTTCATGAAGTCACTCAAGTCTTAACCAGGGCAGCAAAAGGTCGCCGAATGCCGCTCCTATTAATAGGTCAGTCCACGCGCGATAACTCAGTTGCGGGACCACGTTCGCTCGAGCACTTAGTCGATACGGTTCTAACTTTCGAAGGCGACCGTGGAACTCCATTGCGCCTGCTTCGCGCCAACAAGAATCGTTATGGACCTGCTGATGAAGTTGCCTGTTTTGAACAAGCTGACGACGGCTTGCGCCAGGTTACCGACCCTTCCGCGCTATTTAGATCTCAACGCGACCAAGCCATTCCAGGAACTTGTATTGCTATCACATTAGAAGGTCGCCGTGCCTTGCTCGTTGAAGTCCAAGCCTTGACTACAACCAGTCCAGGCAACAACCCAATGCGCCGGACTACGGGATTTGATAACGCTCGAGCAGCCATGTTGATTGCTGTCACTGAGCGGGCAGCTCGATTAAAGCTTTGGGATAAAGATGTCTATCTAGCCACTGTGGCTGGAGCCAAGATTTCCGATCCAGGGGCGGACTTGGCTATGTGCTTGGCCATTACTTCAGCTGCTCGGGATTCCGCATTGCCGATTGACCTTGTTGCTATTGGTGAAGTTGCCCTCAGCGGTGACGTTCGACCGGTGCCAGGCATGAATCAGCGCTTGAGTGAAGCTGCCCGAATCGGTTTCAAAACTGCGCTGGTGCCAAAAAGCACCCGCCTGCCATCAGGAGTCAAAGGCCTTCGATTGATCGAGGTTGGCTCGCTAGCCGATGCAGTAAACGCAATCTAAATTTTTTTAGCAATCCTGCAAAACCGTTGAGATCAGACGTAGACTCAACACAACTCCAGTGAGAAAGAAATTTTGTGGCAACCAAAGAGCAAGTTAACTCTGCTGAGTTATTGAGATCTGTTTTGGCACAAGTTGCCCCAGGTACTGAATTGCGTGATGGCTTAGAGCGAATTCTTCGCGGTAATACCGGCGCATTAATTGTTTTGGGTCAAGATAAAACGGTAAACGCAATCAGCAGTGGTGGGTTCGATGTAAACATCGACTTCACTGCGACTCGACTACGTGAACTAGCAAAAATGGATGGCGCAGTTATTTGCGACCGAGATGCCACAAGAATTATTTCTGCTGCGGTTCAATTGCTTCCCGATCCTTCGATTCCAACGAACGAACAAGGAACTCGCCATCGCACTGCTGATCGCGTTTCTCGGCAATCAAACTTGCCAGTCATCAGTGTTAGCAAGTCGATGCGAATCATTGCGCTGTATCTAGATGGTCGACGTTACGTACTGGAAGATTCTGCAACTATTCTTTCCAAAGCAAATCAAGCACTAGCAACTCTAGAGCGATACCGGGCTCGGTTAGATGAAGTTGCTGGTTCACTTTCCACAATGGAAATTGAAGACTTAGTGACAACTCGCGATGTTGCAACGGTTGTACAGCGCCACGAAATGGTTCGTCGCATCTCAAGTGAGATTTCGGCGTACGTTGTTGAACTTGGAACTGATGGTCGCTTGCTATCGTTGCAACTTGAAGAATTAGTATCCGGAACTGCAGCTGACCTTGGCTTCATAATTCGTGATTACATGCCAACAGGTGGCCGAAAAGCCAATAAAGCAGAGGGAATTCTGGATGGAATTGCCGAATTGGATGCGGCATCCCTACTGGATGTTTCAAACATTGCTGAAGTTATTGGGCTGCCAAGTGATACAGAATCTTTGGATAACACTGTGCATCCGCGAGGCTTCCGATTGCTTGCCAAGGTGCCAAGACTTCCAGAACAGATTTTTGAAAACTTGATTCAACACTTTGGTAGTTTGCAACATCTGTTGTCAGCATCTGCTGAAGAGCTTCGCGATGTTGAAGGTGTTGGCGAAACTCGCGCCCGTGCGATCCGAGAAAACTTATCTCGAGTTGCCGAAGCTAGTTTGCTCGAACGCTACGTTTAAATCTTTTCGAGAATTACTGAACGACAAACTTAAAGCCAGCGCTATTTAAGCTGCCATTTCGACCGTGGGCCCAATAGGCACCTGGATCAGCCATGTTTGTAACTTTGCATCCGGTTGCAGTTTGCTTACCAATCCAGACGACTTTTACATTCCATTCCTGACCAGGAGCCAATTCAACTAAATTTTTATCAGTATTTGGATTGCAATGATCAGTTGACCAAATCAAAGCTGGACCAGAAATCACAGTTACTTCATTAGCGCCACTACCAACATCACGCTTGCACGTCTTATCGGAAATATTTTTCACAACCATGTTGA
>JBIIZV010000055.1:0-6101 GCA_044346095.1 Candidatus Nanopelagicales bacterium | reverse complement strand
TTTTGAATCCAGGCTCAGCGAATAACTTACTTATTGTTTCTCAGCCAACTACCGAAATGAATGGTCGAGCATTTGTTACTCAGCCTGTTATTCAAATTCGGGACGCACAAAACAATTCAATTGTGACTAACACTCCAGTTAGTGTCGTGGCAAGCATCAACACTGGTTCAGGAACTTTGAGTGGTGCAACATCAGTTGCAACCAACTCAACCGGTCTGGCTACATTTACTGACTTAATGGTTACTGGCAACACTGGAAGTTACACATTAACTTTCGCTGTTGTTGGTCTAAGTATTGATTCAAACTCATTTGCCTTAACTCCTGGTGATCAAACCATCACTCGATCCACATTTGGATCTACCGCTTTGCCAAACGGAACTTACACACCAACTGCAAATGCTTACTCAGGATTGTCAGTTGCCATCTCGATTGCAAGCACTTCGGCAACAGTCTGTTCGATCGACCAACTCGGAAAAGTCACCTTCTTGAAGATGGGTGACTGTGCAATTAAGTACAACCAAACTGGAAACACGCACTGGTCAGCTGCTCCTGAATTGGTTGAAACTTTGTCTGTTGGACGTCTGACGCAAACTACAACCTTTGCTGCAATTGATGATCAGCCTTTCGGTGGCACTGACGTAGCACTTACCGCCTCAGCACAATCAGGCTTGTTGGTTACATTCGCTGTTACTTCAGCATCAACCATCTGTGTTCTGAACACTGCCACAACCGTTCAGATAGTTGGGCTAGGAACATGTACCGTCGTAGCTTCCCAATCTGGCGATGAAGTCTGGGCGCCTGCAAGTGATGTAACGAGATCATTCGTTATCGGAACAGTTCGCCCTGCGACGCCAACTGTCTCTTCGGTATCAGCAGGAAATACCCAGGCAACAATCTCTTGGAACCCACCAACTCACAACGGTGGTAGCCAAATTCTTGGTTACCGCGTTACTTCCCAACCGGACGGCCTAACTTGCTCAACAACTAATTCAACCGATTCAAGCTGTATCGTCACCGGATTAACCAATGGCACTGAATACACATTTGTGGTCCAGGCGCTTAATGCAATCGGTTACAGCAATGCATCCACTGCATCCCCTGAAGTAACTCCAGCAACAACGGCAGATGCTGTAGTTGGTCTGACCTTAACTTCAACAAACAAGAAGCTGACTGCGAACTGGATCATGCCGGAGCAACTCGGTGGCGGTAACTTCGTTCGCTTTGAGATGTTTATTCGTGAAACTGGTGGAAATTACGGCGACGCATTTACCAGCAACGATGCAAACTTGACCACATTTGACTTCACAAAGTTGGATCCGAATGACAATACAAACGTAAGTGATTTGATCAACGGAGAGAGTTACGACGTCAAGATTGTGATCATTACAGATGCGATTATGGCTGGCGATCAAAGTGTGACGGTGCTGGCTGGAAACAGCACTGAAGCAACTCAAGTCCCAGCTGATGTCGCTTCGGCTCCAACAAATGCCACGATTCTAACTACTGACGGCACGCAAGCAAGCGTTTCGTGGATTGCATCAAGTAGTAATGGTGGTGCAGTGATTACTGCCTACTCTGTAACAGCCACCGCAAACAATGTTGCGGTCACTTGTGTAATGCAATTACAGCTTGATACAAGTTGTGAGATTTCATCCTTGACTCCAGGTCAAGTAATCAACGTATCCATCCAAGCGGTGAACCGAATTGGAAACTCAGTTGCTGCAACTGCATCAATGAAGTTACCTACTCCACCAGCACCACCAACCATGAATGCTGCAACTGCCGGCAGTGGATTCATCCAGGTAACGTGGGCAGTTCCTGCAAGTGATGGCGGCATGGCACTGACCGGTTACGTTGCAAAGGCAATGGTGCGAGGCACTAATCAAGTGGTAGCTGAGTGCACAACCATCGGCACAAGTTGTGACTTAATGGTCTCCGGCACGGAATTCGATTTTGACTTTGCAGTTTGGTCTATGAACCGAGTTGGTATGAGTGATAGCTCAAACATGCTCAGCCCTAAACGTCCTACTGTTTCGCCAACTCCAACACCATCACCTTCGGGCCCTCGCACACGATCGAGTGGAACTACTAATGCTGGTGCGGCTGTTGCAATCTTTGATACTCGACGACCTGTGTTTATGCCAAACGGTGAACTGCCAGAGCTAAACGTTGGTACCACAATGGCTTGGCAAAATGGCCAATTAGTTCAAGTGAATTTAGTTTCTGCTGGCACCAGCGCACTGCAATTGTCTGCTGCCGGCGGCGTAGTTCTACAGATGCAGACACTGCACGTATCTGGCCAACCGATGGACGTTGCAGCGAATGGCATGCTGCAGGTATTCCACAACCGATCAATTCGAATTGCAGGATCAGGTTTTGCTCCAAACTCAATGGCAACGGTTTGGTTATTCTCGGAGCCAGTAAAACTTGGTGAGATCCAGACCGATGCGAACGGTGGATTTGCCGAACTATTTGCAATCAATACCTCCATCCCACTTGGTGATCACACTATTCAGATCAATGGTCAACACACAGATGGATCAGTGCGCACTGTTGCAATGGGAGTCAGTATCTTTGGCGAAGACTTCGCCCCAGAGGAAGTTGTTACAGATGCATCTGGGCCATCTGATTCCGATTCAAATCAAGCACTTGGAGTTATTGGAGCTGTTGGTCTTGCATTCATTGGCGGAATCGGCGTTGGCATCTTGATGTTGAGTCAACGAAAAAGAAAGTCATAACGGTAGATAAATAGGTTTCCCGATACCCGTGAAGTATTGGGAAAAAGAAGGTGGCGCCTTGCGATTAAGCAAGGCGCCACCTTTAATTTTCCGATTTTGGTTTGAATTATTGGCGAACGAGTGTGTCAACTTTTGTAGCTGACATATAAAAGTCGTTAATCCTTACTTCTTGCTGTGGGTTATCGCCAGTAACGTAACACTGGACATCAACTTTATCGTAAGGCGCCGGCAAGTCCTTAATTGCATAGTTAATACTCATGCCGACATCGTCATTTGTGTTAACGAGGTCGGCAAATGCAAATGGACTGCCCATGTACCCATTCCAATCAACTTGTATATCGAAGCGACAAGTAACCGACCCAATTAAGTCCCTGTTGCTTAACTCAATAGTTGCTTGTAATAAGTAGTCACCTGCTGAAAGGTTGTCCAAGGAAGCAACGGTATACGGTTCATTGCTGGGACTCATTTCGCTAATGGAGTTAGTTGTAAATGTGGCATAAGAAATCCCAGAAGCGCCAGTCGCTCCAGTTGCACCAGTACTGCCGGTCGCTCCAGTTGCGCCACTCGCACCAGTACTGCCGGTCGCTCCAGTTGCGCCTGCACCACCTTGGGTTCCCCAAGTTAAAGTGCGTTCACTCTTTTTACAGTTCTTATTGGAATCAATTAACCGCATCGCACCATTTGATTTCTTGGCGCAAGCCTTGATTGTCGTTCCAGCAGCGTTACTCACGCCTACCGAAAGCAGCGATGCACCCAGCACAATACTTATGCCGATGATCAGGGAATTTTTGGTTGAGGACGTTCTCATTGGGGCTCCGTACTTCTAGTCGTGCCCCGTTGTGCCCAACCCTGTCACCAATTGACTCCAAATCCAACAGATAAAGCGTAAACAAACCGTAAATTTCAGGGTTAAGGCCTATATAAGGGACAATACATAGGTGAGTACAACAACTTCAGCGATCGACTTAGCTCGATCCGCGCTCCTTGAATCCATCCCAGCCGATCATGTTGGCAAGGCCATGGATTCTGTTGTCGAGCCAACTGAAGATTCGTCAGTAACGATCACCAGCTACACCTTCGAATGCACTTCACCTGGCTACCCAGGTTGGTATTGGGAAGTAAGCCTGGTTGAAGTTAATGGTCAAGTCGAAGCTTCTGTCAGCGAAGTGAACTTGCTGCCAGGGTCAGCCGCACTTGTTCCAGAGCAGTGGAAGCCTTGGGCAGATCGCGTTGAAGCCGGCGACCTAGGCGTTGGCGACTTATTGCCGATCTCAGAAGATGATGAACGACTAACTGCCGGCTTTACCGCTCTTGGTGACCTTGAAGATTTATCTGATGATTTAGCAGCGCTGCATCCAGCGCAATGGGAACTTGGTTTAGGCCGGGAAAAAGTTTTAAGCACCGTCGGTCTTGAGCGCGCAGTTGATCGCTGGTTTGAAAAACTAAATGGTCCGCGTTCTGCGATGGCAAAGTCCGCGCCAGCTGCATGTGGTTCATGTGGATTCTTAGTTGCAATTGGCGGATCTATCGGTCAAGTCTTTGGTGTTTGTGGAAATGAATTCGGCGCAGCTGATGGCCAAGTTGTCGCAACCACATTTGGTTGTGGCGCGCACTCGTCAGTTCGGGCAGCCCAATCAGCGCCAATCCCAGTTGTTGATTTAGTAATTGATGATCAAGCAGATGAGCAAAGTGATTCCAGCGACTTGCCAGATTACGTTGCAGACGCTGAACCAATCGACTCAGATGAAATTGATTCAGATGATGCCGATGATCGCACTGAAGCTGTCGCTTCTGAATTTGCAATGAAGGAAGCTGTGGAAGCAATCGAAGCCGCAACTGAAATCCTTGAAATGGAAAATCTAGATTCTGACGAAGCAGCCGATGAAATTGCTGATTTTTACGGCGATGAAGAAAGCGACGCTAGCGAAGATTCCCGATGATCGGTTTGATCTTGGCCGCTGGCGCAGGCCGGCGACTACGTCCTTACACAGACACACTTCCTAAGGCACTTGTGCCACTGGACGATACCCGTTCGGTAATGGACTTAACGCTAAAAAACTTTGCTGAAGCCGGACTTAATGATGTTGCAATCATCATTGGATACGCGGCCGATCAAGTTCGAATCCGTCAACAAGAACTCGAAGAACGTTATGGCGTAAACATCGAATTAGTTTTCAATGACAAAGCCGAAGAATGGAATAACGCTTATTCACTTTGGTGTGCTCGCGATGTCTTGAAGGCCGGAGCAATCATTGCCAACGGCGACACAATTCACCCAGTGTCCGTTGAAGAATTACTCAAGGCTCAAACCGATGAGTTCATCACCTTGTCTCTGGACAACGTCAAGAAACTGGCTGATGAAGAAATGAAAGTTCAACTCAACGACCGTGGGGGCGTAAGTCTGATCACTAAGTTGATGGAACCAGAAACTGCAGCTGGCGAATACATTGGCGTAGCTCGGATTCCAGGTGCTTTAGCGGGCGATCTAGCCGATGCATTGCAAGCAACGTTCCAGCGCGATCCAAACCTCTACTACGAAGATGGCTTCCAAGAAATGGTTAACCGTGGCGCTCACATTGCAACTGCAGCAATCGGTGACATCCCATGGATTGAAGTGGATACGTTAGAAGACCTCGAGCGCGCTCGGGAGATCGTATGTCATTACTAAACCGCACCTTCCCAGCGCCACTTCACGTTGATATTTCGGCTGGCGCATTAAATCGATTGCACGATGTGATCAGTGATCCACGCATCGCGCCAGATTCTCGAGTCGCAGTAATCATCTCAACAGGTTCAGGTTTGGGATTTCGCGCGCAAATCGAAAAGCAAATCCCGCACGCAGATTTCTATGAACTCTCTGATGGCAGTTTGCAATCAGCTCAAGACATCGCAGCCTCGCTTACAAAGTATTCAAGTGTTGTTGGCGTTGGTGGTGGTCGAGTTTTAGATGCGGCAAAGTATGCAGCCAGCCAAGCCAACTTGCCAATGATCGCCGTGGCAACAAATCTTGCCCACGATGGCATTGCAAGTCCGGTCAGTATCTTGGAACACGATGGCACTCGAAGTAGCCACGGTGTTTCAGTTCCGGCTGCAGTGCTTATCGATCTTGATGTTGTTCGCAGCGGGCCAGTCCGGTTCTTGCGCGCTGGTATTGGCGATGTGCTGAGTAACTTAAACGCAGTAGCCGACTGGGAACTTGCTCGCGAAGTTAACGGCGAAGAAGTCGATGGCCTTGCTGCTTCAATGTCTCGGACTGCAGCAACTAGTTTGCTTAACCATCCAGGAACTATCGAAGACCCAGGCTTCTTAACCACCTTGGCTGAAGGTCTTGTGCTTTCTGGATTAGCTATGGCAGTTGCTGGA